>JBKSMV010000078.1:0-15678 GCA_046881985.1 Clostridia bacterium | reverse complement strand
GGAGCACTTATTGCTATATCACGTATCATTATTATTTATACTCGTACTTCTGCATCTATCAAACGTATCAAAGAAGTCTACTCAACCCAAAACACCATTACCGACCCAAAACGTCCAGCCAACCTAGACATGAGTGCTGGTGCAAGTGTTGAGTTTAAGAATGTGAGTTTTTCATACGGCGATGCCAAAGACGTAGTCAAAAAACTTTCTCTCAAAGTTGAGCCCGGGCAGACCATTGGTATTATAGGTGGAACTGGCTCAGGCAAGAGTAGTATAGTCAATCTCATACCACGTTTTTATGATGCAACCAAAGGTAAGGTGCTGATTAATGGTATGGACATCAAACGATATAAGGTGGAAGATTTGCGTGCAAAGATTGGCATTGTTCCACAAAATCCCACACTATTCAAAGGTACTCTTAGACAGAATATGCGTTGGCATAAAGCAACTGCTACAGACGAAGAGATTATTCGTGCGCTGATTATCGCTCAAGCCTATGAGTTTGTCAAAGCCATGCCAGACTTCCTAGACTCAAAAGTAGAACGTGGTGGTACTAATTTCTCTGGCGGACAACGTCAAAGACTGACTATAGCTAGAGCATTGGTAAATAATCCGTCTATACTAATACTAGACGATAGTTCTAGTGCACTTGACTTCGCTACTGATGCTGCTTTGAGACGTAGTATTCGCAGATATCTTGCCAATGTGACTACATTCATAGTCTCTCAACGTGCCAACACTATACGTAATGCTGACCAAATAGTTGTATTGGACAATGGTAATGTTGTGGGCATTGGCACAAATGATGAACTATTGGCAACCTGTGATGTCTATAGAGAAATCTTTAATTCACAAAACAAGCCAGAGGAGGCGAAATAATGAGTAGAACAAAAAAACTTCGCAATCTCAAAAGTGACCAAGACCAAGATACCTTTAACCCCATAACTCAAGAGACAGTATATGAGTTACGTAAGCCCAAGAAGGTGAAGTTCAAGCAAGCACTCAAAACTACTGGCAAAGTCATCGCTTTTGGCAAGCCTTATCACAAATATCTCTATTTAGCATTGTTGTTTATATTTTTGCAGACCATATGCGACCTCATGGTGCCAATATTCATAGGTAAATGTATAGACTGCCTTGTAGGCAAAGGTCAAGTGTATTTTGCCACACTAGGCAAATATACCGCTATACTGGTATTATTTGTAGTGCTCAATTCGGTATTCTCATACCTAGGCGATTTGATGACGAATAATTATTGCTACAAGTCTTCGACATATATTCGCAAGAAGTTCTTTGAGAAAATCAACAAAGTTCCACTCAAGTTTGTTGACCAAAATGCTCACGGCGACTTGCTCAGCCGTATGACCAATGACATTGATATATTGACTGACGGATTTTTGGAAGGTATCGCCAGCATTACAAATGGTGTGATATCTATCGTGGGCACATTGATATCAATGCTTATATTAGATGTCAAACTAGCCCTGGTGGTGCTGGTTATCGCTCCGCTCAGCATGGCTATATCAATGTATATCGCCAAAAAGTCATACAAACTATTTGTAGCACATATTGAAACCCAAGGTGAAGTCAATGGTTATCTAGAAGAGATGATAAGCGGTGGACGAGTAGTCAAGGCTTTTGGCTATGAAGACGAAAGTCAACAAGAGTTTGACAAAATAAATGCTCGCTATTTCCAAGCCAGCGAAAAGGAAGAGTATTTCTCAAACATTGCCGGCCCAGCGACTAGACTTATCAATTCGGTTGTCTATAGCTGTGTAGGTTTGTTCGGCGGACTGCAGATAGTGGCAGGCAATGTTAGTGTAGGACTTATTTCGAGTTTCTTGACTTATGCCAACTCGTTCGGCAAGCCGTTCAACGAATTGGCTGGCGAGATAACCGACCTTCAGGCAGCTTTTGCGGCGGCGGACAGAATCTTTGCTGTGTTGAATGCGGAAGAAGAAAAATCTGACAAAGACCTACCAGTATTAAAGACGGCAGAAGGGTATGTCAGTGCCGAGAATGTGTATTTTTCATACACGAGCAAGGTTAAACTTATCGAGAACTTCAATCTTTCCGTACTACCAGGACAGCGAATCGCTATCGTAGGGCCGACTGGCTGTGGTAAGACGACTTTGATTAATCTGCTCATGAGATTTTACGACGTGACTAGCGGTGTGATTAAGGTGGACGAAACCCCTATCACAGACGTCAAACGTAGTAGTCTAAGGTCACAATATGGCATGGTTTTGCAAGAAAGTTGGCTCTACAATGCCACCATTCGTGACAATATCGCTTATGGCAAGCCAGATGCCAGTCTGGAAGAAGTTATAGAAGCCGCCAAACTCGCTGGTGCACATGACTTTATCGAGAAGATGCCAAACAAATACGACACTATGATTACCGAAGGTGGCAACAACATCTCTCAAGGTCAAAAACAACTGCTATGTATCGCTCGTATTATGCTAGTCAAACCGCCAATGCTCATACTTGACGAAGCGACCAGTAATATCGATACACGTACAGAGCAAAAGATTCAACAAGCCTTCAATAGCATTATGAAAGGTCGCACCACATTTATCGTGGCGCACCGACTCTCAACCATTGCCACAGCGGACAAAATCTTGGTAATGAATAAGGGTAATGTCATTGAGCAGGGCACACATGACGAACTACTTGCAAGACATGGCTTCTATTATCACTTATATAATAGTCAGTTCGTCAATCCAAATGTAGACAACGAAAGCGCAGGTACAGTATGATAGGATACGATTTTGACAAAACAATACTCAGCAAAGACTCGACCGTAGAGTTTTACAAGTTTTGCCTAGCAAGGACACCACGATTGTGGGCAAACCTTTTCTACCAAGCAGGTATAGGTATAGTCTTCAAGTTAGGATTTATGAAAAAAACTGCCTACAAAGAGAAGATGTTTTCCTTCTTGCGACATATCAAAAATGTAGACAAAATGGTGGCTGAGTTTTGGAAGAAACACGAGAAATACGTCAACAAGTTTTATTTCAAGACTCGTAGACCAGATGACGTTATCATTTCTGCATCGCCAGAGTTTTTGCTCGAGCCGATAGTTGCCAAAATCAACCCCACAGCCACACTCATTGGCTCTAGGGTAGACAAGCATACCGGCGAATATACTGGACTCAACTGCTATGGTGCAGAAAAGGTGAATAGGTTTGTGCAAGTGTACGGCGACATTAGACTAGAAGCATTTTTCTCTGACTCAATGTCGGATATGCCAATGTTCAAACTTGCCGACAAACAATATCTAGTAAAAAAAGGACAAATCGAACGACTTGACCTTTTCACTAGGATTATACAGGGATTAGACTAATCCCTTTTTTTGTGCAACAAATGTTTGTAGCATACTACTACGATAATAGCGACAAGACTGCCTATCAATGCACCTGCCAACACGTCTGTCAAGTAATGCACACACAAGAATACTCTAGAGATTGCTATTAGGCTGGCAAGTAGTATGGCAGGTAAGCCTTTGATGCCTACTAACATAATAAGTGCTACCGCCACAGCGAAACTCGAACCTGCATGACCGGACGGAAAACTCGCATCACTAGGAGCAGTCAAACCAATGCTTTTTAGGAAGGAAACAATTCCTTCATTGTCAGCATAAGGACGTGGTCTAGCGACTATAGGCTTGAGTATAATATTGGTCATCAGCACTTCCAATGCTAGGGCAAAAGTGAGTATTAGTCCCACCTTGCGAGTCTTTGGTATGCAGACTAGCACCAAGATAAGCGCAATCCAAATAAAGCCAGCATCACCCAGTCTGGTTATAAACTTGAAAACATGGTTGAGCCAATCTGCACCGTGCCAGTTATTCATTATGAAGTTAGTAATAGTACTATCCATTATCTATATACTAGCACTCACATCTTTTTTAGTCAAATTGTGGCAGAGTACATACCAATTCTTGACAAAAGGGGCGAGAAAGACTACAATATATACACTTTAGGAGTAATTATGATAGCAGTTAATAAATATCGTACAAATACTTGCGGAGAGCTTCGCATTGCTGACGTTGGCAAGAAGGCCACTCTTAGCGGTTGGGTGGACACTATTCGCCGTCTGGGTGGACTAACTTTTGTGACACTTAGGGACCACTTCGGTTTGACACAACTCAACGTTCGTGACGAAGCCATGTTTGATGGCATTAGCAAAGAGTCTGTCATCTGTGTACAAGGTCAAGTGATTGAACGTGAATCCAAAAATAAAAATATGCCTACAGGCGACATTGAGATTTTGGTCGAGAGTGTGAAGGTGCTAGGCAAATGCACCAAGGCTTTGCCATTTGAGATTAGTGAGTCTAACAATAGTAAGGAAGACTTGCGTCTAAAATATCGCTTCTTGGACCTACGTAATGAAAATACTTTCAAAATCATTGACGCTCGTTCCAAGATGCTCTTGGCGACAAGACAAATCTTCCACGACCTAGGCTTTACCGAAGTGCAGACACCAATATTGACTAGCAGTTCACCAGAAGGTGCACGTGACTTCCTAGTGCCTAGCAGACTCAATCCACATAAGTTCTATGCCTTGCCACAAGCCCCACAACAATTCAAACAGCTACTCATGGTGTCAGGCTTTGATAGATATTTCCAGATTGCACCATGCTTTAGAGATGAAGACTCACGTGCAGATAGAAGTCCAGGCGAGTTTTACCAGGCCGACTTTGAGATGAGTTTTGCCACTCAAGATGATGTGTTTGCCACTCTTGAGAGCATCATGACTCGTCTTGTGCCACAAATGTGTAACAAAGAGATGAGCCCTACGCCATTTGACCGCATTCCATACATTGAAGCCATGGAAAAGTATTGCTCTGACAAGCCAGACCTTCGCAATCCACTCATTTGCCATGACTTGACAGATATTTTGGTCAATACAGAGTTTAATGCATTCAAGGGTAAGACTATCAAGGCAATCTGTGCGCATACAGAAGGTAAACCACGTTCTTTCTATGACGAGATGACCAAGTATATTATCGACCTAGAAGGCAAAGGCTTGGCATATATCAAGGTTGGTGACGAACTGAGTGGTAGTGTAGTCAAGTTCTTATCTGACGAAGAGAAAGTCAACATTTTGGCTCGCACCAATGCTCAAAAGGGTGATGCAATATTCATCATTGCAGACACCAAGAGAGTGGCGACCAAACTTTGCGGTACATTGAGAAATAGGCTAGGCAAAGAGCTTGGTTTGATTGACGAAAATAAATTGCACTTCTGCTGGGTAGTAGACTTCCCGTTCTATGAATGGAATGACGACACCGAACACGTAGATTTCTCACACAATCCATTTACTTTGCCACAAGGCGGTATGGATAGTTTAATGAGCAAAGACCCACTAGAGATATTTGCTTATCAATACGACCTTGTGCTCAATGGAGTAGAGCTTGCGAGCGGTGCGGTACGTAATCACGACCCAGAAATCATGGTCAAAGCATTTGAGATTGCAGGCTATGACAAATCTGTGGTAGAAAGCAAGTTCCCAGCACTATACAATGCCTTTAGTTATGGTGCTCCACCACACGCTGGTGCAGCATTTGGCTTTGATAGACTTTTGATGATATTCTTTGACTGCGAGTACATTCGTGACGTTATAGCATTCCCACTCAACAAGTCAGGACAAGACGTTTTGATGGGCGCACCTAATACTGTTAGCGAAAAACAACTCAAAGACGTCCACATTCGTCTTGATGAAGGAGATAAATAATGTTAGGCAGACAATCTCTGCCAAGAAATAGCTAAATCACAGAACGATAGTGGTTGGTAAATCGTAAATTTTCAAAAACAATATTACCAAAATGATTTTAGTATTACATAAAACTGATAATTATCATAAAAATAATAAAAGCCGATTGACAAAGTCGGCTTTTTTATTATAATTATGATAAGGAGTGAATTATGGATAATCGTTTTGCAGACAATTTGAAGGTGTTGTGCGAACGTCACACACAGAAAAAAATCGCTAATCTTACAGGCTTCTCACAGTCTAGTATCAATAATTATATCAATAGACTCAGCGAACCAAGTGTTCAGTTTTTGTTGGCTATCAACAAGGCTTTTGGTTATAGTCTAGACGAGTTTATGTTTGATAGTATTGCTGATAATCAAGCAGGTTATGACTGCGACAAGTTTAAGGGTAGTTATATGCTGTATTATTATGATAATACCGGCTACAAGGGGGAAGTGCATGAGAATCTTCGCAAGACTCTTGTATATGGTGTGATGACTGTGACTGATATTAAAGATGACGGCGGTCTCAAAGTGTATGCATCTACATTCAAATCACGTCGTGATGCGGAGAACTTCTTTGGTCGTATCGAAGGGGTAGATAATACTAGCGAGCAGATTGCTCTACATGAAGAGCATGACTGCTATGTAGGTCAAATCCATGCCAACGAGCATAATATGTTTGTATTCATCACCAATGATACTTATATGGACGAGTGTAGTATGATATTCAACAACCCGCCATCACAACACACCTATACAGGCGGACTTGGTACTATCAACTCTGTGTCTAGGGGCAGAGAGTTCAATCCTTGTGTGCAATATATACTATTTAGTAAAAAGATTATTCACAAGCCAGACGGCGAACTATACAATATGCTTCAACTAGAATTGAGCGACGTCAACTTTGACAAACCGGTAGATGATATTGTAGATATGCTCAAACGACTCTATGTTTATGACAACGAACTCAGCAAGACTCTCTCCGAAGATCAAAAGAAGAGTATTATCGCCAACAATCTAAAATACAACTTTGGACAAATTATAGACAACAATATGTTCCGTTTCGCCAAAATTAGCAATCGTGAAGACGATGGTATCTATCAACTCTTAAGGGAGGAATAGTATGGACAAGGCGGTACTATTTGACGAACTTATAGGCTATATGCGTGGCAGAAATCGAGACATAGGCAAGGTGGAACGAGCATTCGCATTCGCTTACGAAAAGCACAAAGGTCAATATCGCAAGGGTGGTGACGAGTATATTGTTCACCCACTAGACGTTGCGCTTATACTTGCCAAACTAGACCTGGAGCCAGACGTAGTGTGTGGTGCGATATTGCATGACACTATGGAAGACTGCGGAGTGTCTAAAGCCGAGATTGCAGAGAAGTTCGGTACAAACGTGGCGGAAATTGTAGATAGTGTCAGCGAGATAAGTAAGAGCAAGTTTGTCGTAGACAATGACAACCTGTTTGAAGACAATCGCTTCGCCAAGTTTAGCCGTGATGAACAGACTTTCAAAAAACTTGTAGGGCTTGGTAAAAAAAATATTTTCGGTTTCTACATTAAACTAGCAGATAGACTCAACAATCTTCGCACCATTGGACCATTTGAAGAGTACAAAAAGAAAGAAAAGGTGGCAGAGACAGAACGTTGGCTTATGCCTATAGCCAAAGTGCTGGGTGCTAACTATTTTTATCGTGCCATAGAGAATGAATGTTTCAAGATAATTTATGAGAAAGAGTCCCACTTCTTTGACACTATTCAATATTATCGTGGACTCATTAGGCCTTATATAGTCAATAATGTTAATATTATCAACAATCTATTTCTCTCACACAAACTCAATTCTACAGTAGAATGGCATTATGAGTATAGTTGCAATTTGTGGAAAGACTTGCAAAATGTGGTCGGCATCAGGCAGATGAATGTTCTTTCTCAAGGTAAACTAAATAAGATTGCTATGTTTGAGATAAAATACCTTTTCAAGAGTGAAAAAGACAAACTCGACGCCATCAAAGTTTTCTTGGACAATATGACTATGGGTGTCAACAAAGAGTTTTCTCTCATTTCTGCCGAGATAGACGACCTAACTCAAATGCCACATTATGTAATAAGAGATAGTCATAGCAATATTTTCAATGTCTACCTACTTACTGAGAGAGAGTATTACACCGACAGGCTTGGCACTTTGGAAGGCACCAACATAGACTATATTGATGACGACAATACTCACGAGATAGATACCAATTTTATGCGAGTTTATACTCGCTCACAGGAAGCAATATTTGTACCAGACGATTGTACAGCACTAGATTTTGCCTTCAAAATACACAATGACCTAGGTTTTGCCTTCAAATATGCCATCATAAACAACTCACCAACCAAATACCCGCCATATACCAAACTTAATCTAGACGACAAAGTCGAGATAGTTACCGCCAAAGACGGCGCAGGCAATCTGCAAAACGTGGCAGAAATGAAATGGTTGGCATACGTGCAGACAGCTTCTGCCAAAAAGGCGCTTATCAAACACTTTGAACGTTGCCTAAATAGAGAAGAAAAGTAAAAATATCAAAAAATTTTCAAAATATTTTTCTACTTGTGGAGTTAAGGCTTGCTACCACTATATAATTGGTGTAAAGCATAATTTAATACTTGGCTTGTCGAAAATTGTCTATTTTGTACAAAACTCTTGTGGTGTCTAGATTGGTAAAACACAAGCGCTTTACAAATACCTATACCACAACATATATGGTGTTTAGTCAAAAATGGCATAAAAATCACTTTTCAAAACCAAAATAAAATAAAAATGCAAGCGATTTTTGCATTTTTTTTAATTTTATTTTTTATAAAAAAAGTTGATACAAAAATATATTTGCATTACATTAGAATTGTAGATTGAAATGCCGAGGGGCTATTAATATATAAACAAAAGGAGAATGTTATGATTATTACTATTTTGAAAAGAGATGGTCGTAAGGAGAGATTCGACATCAACAAGATTGCCAATGCCATCTACAAGGCTGCCAACGCTTGTGGCGGTAGCGATATGGACACTGCGCACAATTTGGCTTTGCAAGTGCAAACTATTTTGGACAAAAACACTGCACACAACCCAATACCAAAGGTTGAAGACATTCAAGACATAGTAGAGAAGGTCTTGATTGAGAATGGTCATGCCAAGACCGCCAAGGCTTATATATTATATAGAAAACATCATGAGCGCATTCGTAATGCCAACGACACACTACTAGACTACAAAGAGACTATTGACAAATATCTCAAAGTCAACGACTGGCGTGTCAAAGAAAACTCTACCGTCACTTATTCTGTCGGTGGACTAATCCTTTCCAACTCTGGCGCTATCACTGCTAACTACTGGCTCAGTGAAGTGTATGACGAAGAGATTGCCAAAGCGCATAGAAATGCAGACATTCACTTGCACGATTTGTCAATGCTCACCGGTTATTGTGCAGGCTGGTCACTCAAGCAACTCATCACAGAAGGTCTTGGTGGTGTACCGGGCAAAATCAGTTCCACTCCAGCATCACACTTGTCCACACTTTGCAACCAAATGGTCAACTTCCTAGGCATCATGCAGAATGAATGGGCTGGCGCTCAAGCTTTCTCAAGTTTTGACACATACCTTGCACCATTTGTAAAAATTGACAACCTATCATACAAAGAGACCAAACAATGCATTCAATCATTCGTTTATGGTGTAAACACTCCTTCACGTTGGGGTACTCAAGCACCATTCACCAATATCACCCTTGACTGGGTTGTACCAAATGACATGGCAGAGTTGCCAGCCATTGTAGGTGGCAAGCCACAAAACTTCAAATACAAAGACTGCGTCAAAGAGATGGAAATGATTAACAAAGCCTTTATCGAAATCATGATTGAAGGCGATGCGAATGGTCGTGGATTCCAATACCCAATCCCTACATATTCTATCACAAAAGACTTTGACTGGTCAGAGACCGAAAACAACAAACTCCTATTTGAAATGACCGCAAAATACGGCACACCATATTTTAGCAACTATATCAATAGTGATATGGAACCAAATGACGTACGTAGTATGTGCTGTCGTCTTCGCCTAGACCTAAGAGAATTACGTAAAAAGTCAGGTGGATATTTTGGTAGTGGTGAAAGCACAGGTTCTATCGGTGTAGTCACTATCAATATGCCACGTATCGCATACTTGAGTGACTCGGAAGAGGAGTTCTTTATCCGTCTAGAGAAGATGATGAATATCTCTGCTCGCTCACTCAAAATCAAACGTAATACTATTACCAACTACCTAGAGCAAGGCTTGTATCCATATACCAAGCGTTATCTTGGTGCATTCAACAATCACTTCTCTACCATCGGTCTTGTAGGCATGAACGAAACTTGTCTCAATGCCAAATGGCTACGTAAAGACTTGACTACAAAAGAAGGTCAAGAGTGGACCAAGAAAGTGCTCAACTTCATGCGTAGCAAACTCAGTGACTACCAAGAAGAGTACGGCGACTTATACAACCTAGAAGCCACTCCAGCAGAGAGTACTGCTTTCCGCCTTGCTAGCAAGGACAAAGCGAAATACCCAGACATTATCACAGCATCAAATGGCGATGCAACACCATACTATACAAATAGTTCACACTTGCCAGTAGGCTACACCGAAGACATCTTCAAGGCACTAGACATTCAAGACGAACTACAAACACTTTACACATCTGGTACAGTATTCCACTCATTCTTGGGACAAAGAGTGAGCGACTGGAAGGCTTGTGCAAACCTTGTTCGCAAGATTGCAGAGAACTACCGCCTACCATACTACACAATCTCTCCAACATATTCAGTATGTGCAAAGGACGGCTACATTTCTGGCGAACAACCACTCTGCCCACATTGTGGCGCAAAGACCGAAGTGTATAGCCGTATTACCGGCTACTATCGTCCAGTACAAAACTGGAATGACGGCAAGGTGGAAGAGTACAAGCATCGTAAGACTTATGATGTAGAACATTCTGTATTGACCAAGAAAAATGAATGCGATTGTCAATGTCAAGACAACCAATCTGCTTGTGCGACTGGCAAAATTATGCTATTCGGCACAAAGACTTGTCCAAACTGCAAAATGGCAAAGATGATGCTAGACAATGCTCACATTGAGTATGAATACGTAGATGCAGAAGACAACAAAGATATGACACTCTCATATGGAGTCAAGAGCGCACCAACACTTGTAGTGATGAGTGGCGACAATGTAACCAAGATTGAGAATGCAAGCAATATCAAAAAGTTTACAGAAGAGTATAAGGCATAATTTATGGTAGATATAGCAATTATCGGCGCAGGAACGGCGGGCATGACGTCCGCCCTTTATGCCTTGCGCAACGGCAAAAGTGTAGTCATCATTGAGCACAATGGTTTTGGCGGACAGATAGCCAATTCGCCACGTGTAGAAAACTTCCCATCTATTCAGTCAATCAGCGGAATAGAGTTTAGTGACAATCTTTTTACACAGATTGTCGACCTAGGCGCACAGGTAGAACTTGACGACGTCTTGGGTGTGGAAAAATTGGGCAAATATTTTCACGTCAAACTGCCAAACAAGGTTATCGAAGCCAAGTCAGTAGTATTGGCTACTGGTGTCAAACATAGGAATCTCAACATTCCGCATGAAGCAGAACTTACTGGTAAAGGTGTGAGTTATTGTGCAGTGTGTGACGGACCTTTCTATAAGGGCGAAGACGTTGTCTTGGTAGGTGACGGCAACTCTGCATTGCAATATGCTATCTTGCTGTCAGGGTATTGTCGCCAAGTGTATATGTGTACGCTTACGGACAAGTTTTTTGGCGATAGCAAACTTGTAGACATAGTACGTAGCAAACTCAATGTCAAAATCATACCTAACGTGTCAGTGACCGGTGTAATAGGTGATGACGAAGTGAGAGCGGTAGAACTCACCAAGCATATAGACAAGAGCCGTCATACGCTCAATGTCAAAGCATTGTTCGTAGCCATAGGACAACTGCCTGACAATGCAAGGTTTAACAATATCGTAGACCTTGATGCCAGCGGATATATTATGGCTGACGAAAGTTGTGCGACACGTACAGCCGGAGTATTTGCCGCAGGCGATTGTCGTACAAAAAAGATACGCCAACTCACAACAGCGGTGGCAGACGGTGCAGTGTCAGCATTGGGTGCTTGCAACTATGTTGATAGTTTATAAAAAAAAGAGATTTAATTCTCTTTTTTTGTTGATAAATAATTGCTATATTTTAACTTTTACTCTAATATAAAGGTATGGAAGAAAAACAAAAGATAAAAAACAATCAACTATTCAAGATTTTTCGCTATTATGGTAAATACAAAAAACTTTGTGTAGCAGAAGTTTTGCTACTGATTTTTGTGGCGGCGGCAGGTGCGCTGATTCCAATATTTACCGCCAATTACCTAGCCAGTCTTAGTGACAATAGCATAGACACTGCCATATGGTGTACGGTATGGTTTGTGGGTATAAGTATATTGATGTATATATTGGACTATTTAAGCGGATTGTCTTACAGCAAGATTGCTCTTAGAGTAGAGCGAGACCTAAAAGATGACTGCGCTAGAGCCATTACTGCTACTCAAATGTCAACTTGTGACAAGACTAATAGTGGTGTGTTTATTGAGCGACTCAGTAGCGACGTCAGTCGTAGTAGTGATGCTCTTTTAGACTGCTTCAATGTAATCATTGAGATAGTTGCCAATGTGACATTTTTTGTATATGTTGCCATACTCAATATTTGGATGTTTTTGGTTCTAGTTGGCTATGTGGTAGTGTCATATATACTTGATAGCAAAAAAGAAAAAGCTTGGTGGCAAGATATGCAACGTACCAAGAAACTACGAGAAGAGTCCGCCGGAGCATATAATGAGCAAGTCCGTTCTATACGTGATATCAAATGCCTAAATATTAGAGAAAATGCAGCAGATAATGCCAATGAAAAGTGTCAAGCCGTTATAGACTCGGCTTACAGCGCTAGAAAAAAGCGACGTGGATTTATCTTGGCGAAGAACTTAGCCTTAATCTTGGTTGATGCGGGATTTTTCGTAATGGCGGCATTATTCTTGAAGTACGATATTGCTTCATTGGCTACTATTTTGATAGTGTATTCTTATAGCAATAGAGCTTTTGGCTTCGCTAGATATTTGGCTAGCATTAAAGAGTATATTACCCAAGGCAATATTTCTGCAGGACGTGTTTTTGACATAATAGAAAACTTCCCTAAAGAAGAGTTTGGCGATAGAGAATTAACCAAGACCAAAGGTCATCTTGAGTTTAACAATGTCCACTTTGCCTATACTGAAGGCAATCCAGTATTGCAAGGCGTGTCGATAGATTTTAAACCAAACGAGATGACAGCTATAGTTGGTCGTAGTGGTTGTGGCAAAAGTACTATATTGTCGCTGGCAAACAAACTATATGATATCAAAGACGGCGACGGAACGATTACATTAGACGACATTAATATCAAAGAACTCACTGAAAATAGTTTGCGTGATAGCATAGCGACAGTGACACAGACTCCATATGTTTACAATGTAACATTGAGAGAAAATATGAAACTTGTCGACCCAAATGTGACCGACCGCAAGATTATCGAAGTCTTTAAGAAGGCTCAATTCTATGATTTTTACAAAACATTGCCAAACAAACTAGACACCAAACTTGGCGAAAATGGAACAATCCTTTCTGGTGGTCAAAAGCAGAGATTTGCCATCGCACGAATCTTGCTCAAAAACTCACCAATTATTATTCTAGATGAGGCTACAAGTGCGCTGGACAATGATAACCAAAAGAAGATTGTAGATGTGATTGAAGCTCTCAAGAAAAACCATACAATCATAGTCGTTGCGCATAGATTATCTACCATTCTAGATGCGGACAATATTGTCGTTATAGACCAAGGTAAAGTGGTGGCAGAAGGCAAACACGAGCAACTCATGAAAAAATGCAAACTCTATCGTGACCTATACAAGCAAGAAGAGAACTTTGCCAAATAAAAAAAGAGATTTAATTCTCTTTTTTTGGTGTCTTGTGCTTACCAGATTTACGTATATCAGGCTTGACAGGTATTGCTTTCCAGTTGGCTTCGATTAGTCTGCTTTCGTCAAAATAACTCACATTTGGGCATATTGCTCTGTGAATGATAATACCACGACCAGTAGAAACAAAGCCGACAATGTCATCACCAGCCATTGGGTGACAGCAACCAGCGAACTTGATGAGTATGTTGTTAAGACCTTTGATGTCAATCTGCTTGTCAGTTGGCTCGTTAAATGAGATATTTCTCGCTTGGCTCTCAGCTAGTATTGATTGCTGTGCCTTGATGTCACGTAAGTAATGTTGCAGTAGTTGATTGGCTAGAGATTTGGCAGAGATACTGCCAGCACCTATCACGGCATATAGTTCTTCTTCTTTGGAGAGATTGTATTTTTCATAAGCACCAGCAAGGTATTCTTGAGTGATAACTTTGCTAGGTAGATAACCCTTTTCCTTGATGGCTTGCTCTACCATGCTTTTGCCTAATTTGATATTGTCTTCTTTGAAGTTTTTCTTGAAGAATGCGTTTATCTTATTTCTTGCTTCGCTAGTCTTGACCACCTTGAGCCAGTCACGTGATGGACCTTTGCTGTTTGGACTGGTAATGATTTCTACAATGTCGCCGTTGTTAAGCGGAGTAGTGGTAGGGCGTATTTTACCATTAATCTTTGCACCGACACATTTGTTGCCTATGTCGCTATGAATATTGTATGCAAAGTCGATAGGTGTCGCACCCGCTGGCATATGTACCACTTTGCCTTTCGGAGATTGGACAAAAATCTCGCCGTCATAGATATCTACTTTTAGACTGCTAGCCAACTCTTCTGGGGTGGAGTCGCTGTCCAGCATTTCTCTTATCCAAGCCAACTTGGTGTCGAGCGAGTCAGTGGCTTTACGTTTTTCTTTGTAAGCCCAGTGTGCCGCCACACCAAACTCGGCGTATTTGTGCATATCTTCGGTACGTATCTGTATCTCGACAGGCACACCTTCAAACATTACAGTAGTGTGCAAAGATTGATATCCATTAGACTTCGGTATAGCGATATAATCTTTGAATCTATTTTGCAAAGGCGTCACTTCGCCATGTAGTTTGCCTAGCAAGGCATAGCACTCTGCCACCGTCTTGACTATGGCACGGACGGCTACAAGGTCGTAGATTTTGTCTAGTGATTTGTTGTTGAGTAGTTTTTTGTATATGCTATATACGTGTTTTTTTCTACCATAAACCTTGCCAGTAATGTCAAGGTCTGCCATGCATTTTTGTACAAGGTTGGTTAGGCTTTCCACTTGGTTTTTTTGTGCACTATATCGCTTGTTGACTTCTGTCTCAATCTCTTTGTATTCTTTAGGGTAAAGAGTGCCAAAAGATTTGTCTTCCAACTCGGTTTTGTATTTGGATAGTCCTAGACGTGCTGCGAGCGGAGCATATAGGTCGAGAATCAGTCTACAAAAATCAAACTTTTCATCATTGTCTTCATTGGACTCTCTTAGCGTCGCTACCACAAAGGCGATTTTTAACATAATAACTTGTATGTCTTTAGTTATGGCGAAAAACATTTTTCTTATATTTTCTGCCTCGCCTTTTTGTTGGCTAAGGTTTAGGCTGTCTAACTTTTCCAGTGTTTTTAGAATATTGACAATATTTATGGAGAAGGCCTTTTCAATCTCGTTTTCATTAATATTCTCATTGATGAAAGGTAGATACAATGCACCTGCAATCCTAGTCACTTCGTCTATGTTCATGTCTTCAGCGATAGAGAGTACTTGTTCAGTCAAGTGACAATCTTTATCATTGCATAGAGTCTTGTATAGTTCTTTTGCTTG
>JBKSMV010000077.1:0-2066 GCA_046881985.1 Clostridia bacterium | reverse complement strand
AGGTGACCATCTTTTCTCTGCCAAGATATATATACCAAGTGTAAGTATGCTCTGCACTATACCTTGAATGATTATATTTTTACCTACTCCGCCACTAAAGAGATTTTGGCTCTTACGTGGTGGTTTGGTCATGATATCTGGCTCACATTTTTCCACACCCAAGGCAAAGGCTGGCAAACTATCTGTGACTAGATTGATAAACAATATCTGCACAGGCAGTAGGAAGGTGTTTTCAGGGTAGAAAAGCAAAATGATAAAGATGGCAAACACTTCTACTATGTTGGTACTGAGCAAAAATTGTATGGACTTTTGAATGTTGGCATAGACCTTTCGTCCTTCTTCCACTGCCACTACGATAGAAGCGAAGTTATCGTCTGACACAATCATATCTGCCACACTCTTGACCACATCTGTACCAGACTGCCCCATACCTATACCGATATCTGCATTGGTAATGCACCCCGCATCATTCACTCCGTCGCCAGTCATAGCAACAATATGTTTGATAGATTTGAACGCTTTGACTATACGTATCTTGTGCTCCGGGCTTACTCTAGCAAAGACAGAATGTGATTGCACCGCTTGAGATAGTTGCTTATCATTCATTTCGTCAATATCTGCGCCAGTTAGCACTTGTCTACGGCTAGTTGCGATACCTACTTCTCTCGCTACTGCAAAAGCCGTGTCTGCATGGTCACCAGTTATCATGACCGGCCTGAGTCCCGCCGTCTTGCAACGTGCTACAGCAGATTTCACTTCTTTTCGTGGCGGGTCAAGCATACCAAGTAGTCCCAAAAATATAAGTTCGTCTTCTATTTCGCCGTGCTGGTCGTAGGGCTTATATGCACAAGCCAGCACTCGCAGAGCATTACTTGCCATTTCGGTATTGCTTAACATTATCTTTTCTCTTGTACTAGCAGTAAGTGGCTCAACCTTGCCATTGACCATAACTTTTGTGCATTTTGAGAGTATGCTGGCTGTCGCACCTTTTGAATAGCAAATATTACCTTTTGGTGTAGTGCATATGACTGACATCATTTTGCGGTCACTATCAAACGGCACTTCATTAATTCGTTTGCATTTGGACAATCTCTCTTCTACGCAAGTTTCTCTAGTGAATGCAAAATTATAGATTGCCAATTCGGTAGGGTCGCCACTCAGCCCATCTTCGCCCACATACACATCGCTACACAATATACTCACGTCATTGATGATGCTTTGAGTATGGTCGTCGTTGGACAGACTAAAACTACTGACCACTCGCATCTTGTTTTCGGTGATAGTGCCAGTCTTGTCACTACATATCACTTCACAACTACCCAATGTTTCCACAGCATGCAAGTGACGAATGACTGCGCTTCTTTTAGCAAGGGTTTGCACTCCTAGTGTCATGATAATAGTTATCACGGCTGGCAGACTCTCTGGTATTGCTGCGACTGCTAGCGCAATGCTAGTCATGAGTGCATCAAAAATATTAGTCTGCTCTGTTATGGTGAGTTCGAGTATAAATATGACAACCACAATGGCAAGTACTACGATGCCTATGATTTTACTTATCTTGTCAATAGACTTTTGCAAAGGGGTGAGTTCTTTCGGTTTTTTCTTGACAGACTCAGCGATACGACCTAGTTGAGAGTTTTCGCCCACCGCAACCACCACCGCCTTGGCTCTGCCCTTGACACAATGACTACCTGCAAAGAGCATATTTTTCTGCTCACTTTGAGATAGTCGTGCGGTATTGATTGTCTTGCTCGATTTTTCTATCGGTCGAGATTCGCCTGTCAGCATACTCTCATCAAAATATGCACTATGTGATTCCATAATTCTAGCATCGGCTGGCACGGTGTCACCGGCTTCCAACTCTATCACATCACCGACAGTAATTTCTGTTGATGGCACGTTGCAGATAATGCCATTACGTACTACCTTGACATAGTCGATAGTTTGCTGTTTCAATTTTTCTATGGCATCGTCTGCTTTTTTCTCTTGCACTACACCAATAATGGCATTGGCTATGACTATAAGTAATATCGTTCCACCTTCAATAAGGTCAGAATAAACTCCAT
>JBKSMV010000076.1:0-12383 GCA_046881985.1 Clostridia bacterium | reverse complement strand
GTAGCATATAAATGCTAGAGATAGGACTGGGCAACCCCAGTCCTATATTATTGAGTAATTATAGGAGTATAATAATGAAAAACAAAGAGTTCTTTAATGCGTTAAGGGATTTGCAAGAAGCCAAAAATCTTGACCAAGATTACATTATCAACGCTTTTGAGTTGGCACTTACAGCCGCTTGTAGAAAGGCTTTGGGTCAAGGCTCTGCAGAAGTTCGACTAAGACCAGAAGACAATACCATTCGCATATTTGTCAACTTGACTGTAGTAGCAGAAGTAGAAGATGATGAGAAGGAAATCTCTTTACAAGAGGCACAAGAAATCAATCCTAAATACCAAATTGGTGACATGGTTTCTCGTGAATTGGAAGTCAAAGAGTTCAATCGTATTGCAGTACAGACTATCAAGCAAGTGATGACTCAAAAGATTAAAGAGGCAGAAAGACAAGAGATGCTCTCTAACGTCGCTGAAAAGGAAGGCACACTTGTCACTGGTATCATCAAACGTATTGATGGTGACAATGTTTATGTTGACCTTAACAATGCTCTTGAAGGATTGCTTACAGACCGTGACTGCCTACCAAATGACAGCTTTAGAGTGGGCGAAAGAGTCAAAGTTTACGTTAGATATATCAAGAGTGACGTCAAGTCTAGCGTGTTGCAAGTGACGCGTGCCAATCCAGGCTTTGTCAAGAAATTGTTTGAGTTGGAAGTGCCAGAGATTGCCAATGGTGCGATTTCCATCGTCAACATTGTACGTGAGCCAGGCTTGAGAACCAAAATCGCTATCAAAGCCAATGATGCCAACATAGATGCAGTAGGCGCTTGCATTGGCAATAAAGGTATGCGTATCGCACCTATTATTCAAGAGTTGGGCGGAGAGAAGATTGATATCGTTCCATTCTCTGAAGATGCAAGAGAGTACATTTGCAGTGCACTTAGCCCAGCGCAAGTGATAGATGTTGAGATTGATGAAACTATCAAATCAGCCAAAGTTTCTGTACCAGAAAACAAACTTTCACTAGCTATTGGTAGAGGAGGTCACAACGTACGTTTAGCTGCTAAACTTACTGGTTGGAAACTAGACGTCAAGGCTCAAGCTTTGAGAACTATCGAAGAACAAGGAGTTGTGTCTGGCGCTAACATTATTTTGGACGATGACGACCAAGATATGTTTACCGATATCGATGAATAATATGAAATATACACCAAACCGAATGTGTGCAGTGTGCAGACAACGTATGCCAAAAGAAAAACTGACACGTATTGCCGTACTAGACGATGAGATTATCTTGGACGACAATCGTGGACGTGGCATATACATTTGTCATAGCGAACAATGCATACAAAAAGGCATTAAAAACAAAATCTTAAATAAAATAACAAAGCTCAACATTCCAGATGAAATATATGAGCAACTAAAATAAAAAGAGGGTATTTAATTGGAGCAGAATAAGAAAAACCAAGGCAATGAAATCTTTGAGAATATCAAGACATTGTCACAGATAGTCAATAGCAAAGTAGTTGCCACACTCAATGCAAATATTCGTAGAGTCAAAGAAGATGTTGACAATTATTTGCGTGTAGTTAGAGATAGAGAAAGAGAATATAGCGCAAAGAAGGAAAAGTTGGAACAGACCAAGATTGCTATGCAGGCGACCGCCAACGTGTCTGCTGTCAAAGCCAACGAAGACAAGGCTGAAGCGAAGCCACAAATATCTCAACAACCAAGACAGCCACGTCCTGATGACAGAAATCGTCAACAAGGCAACACTCGTTTTGGCAACAACAACCAACAACGTCCGTTTGCGCAAAGACAAGGTAATCAACAGCCAAGACAACCATTTGGTGCCAATAGATTCCAAAATAATGGAAACAAACCATTCAATAGACCAAATGGTGCTAACGGCAACAATAGACTTGGTGATAGACCTTACAATCCAAACTTTAGTGTTAGCAGACCAGCAGGACAAAGACCACTTGGCCCACGTCCAGTTCGTCCAATATTAGAGAAGCCGCCAGTAGCAGAGCCACAACGTAATTTTGCCAACAAAGGTAAGAGCAAACAATACGAAGAAAAGAAGGCTTACGACAAGCGTACATTGTTGCGTAGGGGACTTATTGAAGAGCAAAACATTGAAGATAGAATGTTGACCCGTAAGTATAAAGTGAAGAAAAAAGTGGAAGAGAACACTGCTCCAAAAATCGTCTCCGCTCCAACTTCAGCAGTTATTACTACCAACAATATCACCGTAAAATCTCTATCAGAGACTATTTCCAAGCCAGTTAGTGAAATCATCAAGAAGTTTATGATGCTAGGCATGATGGTGACAATCAACTCAACCATTGATTTTGATGCAGCAGAACTTGTATCAAATGAACTTGGCATTACTCTAGAACAAAAACTCGAAAAGACAAGCGAAGAGAAACTTAGCGAAATCCAAAAGAATATTCGCACATATGACGATGCCGATGCTGTAACCCGTCCACCAATCGTGACTATCATGGGACACGTTGACCATGGTAAGACAACCTTGCTAGACTATATTCGCAAGAGCAATGTCGCTGGCGGTGAAGCCGGCGGTATCACTCAAAGCATTGGTGCTTATAGAGTGAAGTCTGGCGACAACTATATTACATTTATTGATACTCCTGGCCACGAAGCCTTTACAGCAATGCGTATGCGTGGCGCAATGGTGACAGATATTGCTATCTTGATTGTAGCGGCAGACGACGGCATTATGCCACAAACCATAGAAGCTATTAGACAAATCAAGACCGCCAATGTACCAATGATTGTTGCTGTCAACAAGATTGACAAACCTACCGCAAACCCAGACATCATCATGCAACAACTTACCGAGCACGACGTTCTACCAGAAGAATGGGGCGGTGATGCGATTATCGTCAAACTTTCTGCCAAAACAGGTGAAGGTGTAGACAAACTACTAGAGATGATTACTCTTGTGGCAGAAATGCAACAACTCAAAGCCAATCCAAAGGCAAGCGCTATCGGTACAATTATCGAAGCTGACCTTGAAAAAGGCCGTGGTGCAATGGCTTCACTCATCGTCAAAGACGGCACATTGCGTCAAGGCGACACTATCGTTGCAGGCACTACTTATTGTCGTATCAAGTCAATGATTGACGACAAGGGCAAAACTATCAAAGAAGCCACACCTGCAATGCCAGTCAAAGTTGTAGGCTTTAACGAAGTGCCTAATGCTGGCGACACATTTACAGCAGTCAATGAAAAACTTGTCAAAGAAATCATTGAAGAACGTAAAAACAAGATTAAAACCGAAATGGCAAAGAGCACGTCTGCTACTAGCCTAGAAGAACTGATGTCTATGAGTGCTATGGCTCAAGCCAAAGTTCAAAATATTATTATCAAAGCAGATGTCAATGGTTCACTTGAAGCAATCAAACAATCACTCAACAAGTTGTCAAATGACAAAACTAGAGTAAATATTGTATCTAGTGGAGTAGGCCCAGTATTTGAGACAGACGTTGTATTGGCACAGGCTACCAACTCACTAGTTATCGCATTCAATACAAAAGTTGACTCAAAAGCCAAGACTATTTCTGAGAGAGAAAAAATCAAAATCAAATCATACAAAATCATATACGAAGCCATTGAAGACATGGAACGTATGCTCAAAGACTTGCTTGACCCAACATACACTGAGCAAAAACTCGGTTATGCAGAAGTTATCAAAGTGTTCAAGCTTTCATCTTCAGGCCTTGTTGCAGGCAGTAGTGTAAAAGACGGTAAGATTGTGCGTAATGAAAAGGCAAGAGTTTTGCGTAATGGCAAAGTGCTTGGTGAAAACATCACTATTGCTTCTGTCAAGATTGTAAAAGATGATGTCAAAGAGGCAACCAAGGGATACGAATGTGGTATCAAGTTGGAAGGTTTTGACGATATTCAAGAAGGCGACACTATCGAATGTTATACAATGGTAAGAGACGAGGTGTAATATGCTAAAAAATCGCATGGAAAGACTTAATGGTAGCATCAAAAAAGTGGTGCTAGAAGTCATCAACACTCGTCTTGACAATCCAGCCATACCACCTAGTGTTAGTGTCACTAGAGTTGATACTACACCAGATATGAGTATAAGTAGAGTGCACATTGACTGCCTTGGTACTGACGCAGAACGTCAAGCCATGCTCAGAGCAGTCAAGAGTGCTGGCGGACTAATCCGTGGTGAAGTAAGTCGTAGGATTCAAATCCGTATCACCCCAAGACTAGAGTTTTATCTAGACGAAGGCGACAAGCATAGTCAACGTATCGAAGAGATTTTCAAGTCAATAGTGATACCACCACTAGAGGAAGAAGATGACTAATCTCAATGGAATATTGTTGATAGACAAGCCACAAGGTTGGACTAGTGCCGACGTTGTGAGAAAAGTTGTCAAACTAACCAATGGCGCTAAGGTTGGTCAAATGGGCACACTTGACCCCTTGGCAACGGGAGTTTTGCCAGTATCAATAGGTAGAGCAACCAAACTATTTGATATATTCTTAAAAAAAGACAAAGAGTATATCGGCACATTCACTTGGGGCAAGTCAACCAACACTCAAGACATTACTGGCGAAGTACAAGAGCAAAACGACTTTGTGCCTACAAAAGAATCTTTATTGACAGCTATACAAAAGTTTGTAGGCAATATCAGTCAAATGCCCCCAGCCTTTAGTGCAAAGAAAGTGAATGGTGTACCGGCATATATGTTGGCACGTAAAAAGTATAATGTTGAGCTGAAGCCTAAAGAGATAACTATTTATAGCATTGAACTTTTGGACTACAACAATGAAAGTTTTACTTTAGATATAGTTTGTAGTAGTGGTACATATATACGTACTCTTGGGGTAGATATAGCCAAAGAGTGTGGCGCATTGGCGACAATGAGTGCCTTGAAGCGAACTAGGACAGGCAATTTCTTATTGCAAGATTGCCATCAAATGCAAGATATTGATGCCGATAATATAGTTGAGAGGATTATCAGCATTGATACAACACTGGCATTTTTGCCAGTATTGGCATTAAATCAAGAAGACTTTTATGCACTAAAGGACGGCAAAATACTCTCAACAGACGCAGAAAATGGACTATACAGAGCAAAATATAACGACATTTTGCTTGGAATAGTCGAAGTAAGTGGCAAAAAAATAAGAATGAATACATATTTATTTGTGTAAATGCTTGGCAAATACATAGATATTGTGGTATATTAAAAAGGACAAGGAGAAATTATGATTACAGCAGGAGATTTTAGAAAGGGCGTCACTTTTGTAATGGACGGCGCAGTATTTTATATCGTAGACTTCCAACACGTTAAGCCAGGCAAAGGCGCGGCATTCGTTCGTACCAAGATTAAGAATGCTATGACTGGTCAAACTTTGGAACGTACATTCAACCCAAGCGAAAAGTTTGAGTTGGCACGTATTGAGCACAAAGAAATGCAATATTTGTATGCAGACGGCGACTTGTACTACTTCATGGATACTCAAACTTATGAGCAATTCCCATTCAACAAGGACACTGTTGCTGATGCACTCAATTTCATCATAGAAGGCATGAATGTTCAAGTACAACTATACAATGGTAAGGCTTTTGCAGTCACACCACCACTATTCGTAGAGTTGGAGATTGTAGAATGCGAACCAGGCGTTCAAGGTGATACATCTAAAGCAGGCAACAAGCCAGCAGTTTTGGAGACAGGCTACAAGATTCAAGTTCCACTTTTTGTAGACAATCACCAAAGAATCCGTGTAGACACTCGTACTGGCGAATACATGGAAAGAGTATAATTATCAAAACATCTCTTAGGAGATGTTTTTTTAATGCAAGATAGGGCGAAAGTTCTATTTTTTTTTCGCATTAATACAATAATGTGAGAGGAAGTATGTTAAAAGACTATTTGCCAACAAACATATATCAAGAGATTGTCAATCAATTCAACTTCAAGGCTATAAACGAAATCCGTCTACGAGTTGATAGCCCAATAGTTATTTGCTGTGGTGGGGACAAGTATTTTGTAGGTAATAAACTTGTTTGTGACCGCACTACGATGGACGAGTTTATGTATAAACTCTGTGACAGCTCAATGTATGCGGTCAATGATAGTATAAAAGAAGGCTATATTACTATCAAAAATGGTATTAGAGTAGGTGTTTGTGGCGAAGTGATAACAGAAAATGGCTCTGTGCGAACCATCAAAAATGTACAAGCAGTAAATATTCGTATACCGCATGACATCAAAAACTGCAGTTTAGAAGCATATGACTATTTGGTTAGTGACGAAGTAAAAAATACATTGATACTATCAGCACCGGGAGTAGGCAAAACAACATTTTTGCGAGATTTTGTGCGACAACTAGGTTATAGAAAGCCCAAACTAAATATACTTGTCGCCGACGAACGTGGAGAGATTGCTAGTGTAATAGATGGACAAGCACAGATAAAACTAGGCGAATATGTTGACGTGTATAGTTATTGCTCAAAAGAGTTTGCCTTTAGGTATGGCATACGTAGTATGTCGCCAGATGTGTTTGTGTTTGACGAACTAGATATTAAGAAGGATATGCCCGCAGTTAGCGAAGCGACCAATAGTGGAGTGAAAGTAGTTGCTACTCTGCATTGCTCGTCTGTCAATGACCTAAAACAAAAAGATAAGTTTAAGCCATATCTTCAGCAACACATTTTTGATAGATATGTCCTGCTCACCAAAGAAACTGGACTAGGCAGTTTGTCAGCAATACTTGATGCCAAGTTAAACTATCTTTACTGCAAATAATATGAAATATTTACTTATAATTTTATTAATCATTCTTATTACATATGTAGGCCGTGGGCTATCTAGGTATTACATAGATAGGCATATATTTTTTGTGTCATGCACAGAGTTTTTACAGCACATATTATCCAATATTTCCTTTGAAAAGGACAAACTGCCCACGATTGTTCGTAGATATAAACTTGGCTGTCAAAATAAAGTACTTGTAGAGATATTATCTAGTTATGAAAAAGTTATTTCCAAAGGAGAATCTTTGCAGATAGACACTAGGTTATTGAAAGAAGAAGAAAAAGAAAAAATCACCAACATTTTCTTACGTCTTGGCAAGGCAGATTTTGTCACAGAAGCAAATAACATCGAAATATCTATCAACCAACTCAAACTCTACGAAGATAAGGCAAGAGTTGAACGAGATAAGTATAGCGGTTTTTATACCAAAATGGCATTGCTACTTGGTTTGGCATTGGCGGTACTTTTGATATAGGAGAGAACATGGGGTACGAAATAATACTTAAACTGGCTGGAGTGGGGCTTATCACTTCTATAGTAAACCAAATACTGAAATATTGTGGTAAAGAAGAAATTGCCAATGTCACGACACTTGCGGGACTGGTTGTTGCTCTTATGATGGTGCTAGACCTAATACAATCATTGATAGAAAATGTGAAAGACCTTTTTAACGTATTCTAGGGGCGGAATGGAACTTGTAAAGATAATAGCGATAGGACTCATTACCTGCTTTGTTTGTCTTTTTGTCAAACAAATCAAGCCAGAAATAGCTGTGCTGATAGGACTAGCAGGCTCTGTCATGATGTTAATAATGTCTGTAGATATGGTGATAACTATCGCCAAATCTTTCAAGTCAATTTTTATCAAGACGGGCATTACTGACGGAGTGCTTGCCCCAGTATTCAAGATTATAGGCATAGGGTATTTGTGCGAGTTTAGTGCCAATCTCTGCTATGATACTGGACATTCGAGCATTGCAGAAAAAGTTTTGCTCGCAGGGAAAGTCATGATATTGCTCGTGTCATTGCCTATTATCAATACTCTTATTGACACGATATTGGGGCTGTTATGAAGCGAATAACCAAATCAAAAATACTCATATTTATAGCCTTAGCGAGTGTTGTATTGCAAGGATTTTATCTTAAACCAATGGTGGCATATGCCAATGCAAGACAAACGACCGACTTGGCTGAGCAACTCACCAATGAACTTGACAATCAACTAACCAAAATAGACTTTAGCGAGATAGAGATTTTGGTGTCAGAAATAGAAAACAACACCAACCCAATAGTCAGTATTGACAATCTAACCGAAACTATAAAAACTCTTGTGTCTGGAGATAGTGTTATCGAGTATGAAAATGTACTAGGTGTGTTATTTAATTCTGTATTAAGTTGTGTCAAAAAATATATACCACTTATGCTATTTATCATGGCGACAACTATTGCTTGTAGTCTGCTGGGCAAACTTAAAAATAAAAACAACGAAAAGACTCTAAATGATATCACCAACTTTGTCTGCATGACGGTAGTAATAGTCGCCATAGGCAGTTGTCTAAAAAACTTAATCGCTACTACAAGCCATACCATTAATAGTATAAAATCACAGATGAGTGCAGTCTTTCCTATACTTTTGACGCTTACTACCGCCATTGGTAGTGCCAAGTCAGTAGGACTTTACAAACCAGCAGTAGCATTGTTAAGCACAGGCGTAGCCGAACTTTTTGCTTCGTTTGTACTGCCTATGTTTATATTGTCAGTAGTATTTATATTTGTAGGCAACCTTAGCAATTCTATCAAACTAGACAAAATCAATGGATTTATCAGTAGTCTTTTCAAATGGGTTGTAGGTGTCACGTTTACTATATTTTTTGCCATTATTTCTATTCAAGGTATCTCAGCCAATTCTTTTGACGGCATTTCAATACGTACTGCCAAGTTTACTTTGAGAAGTTATGTGCCAATTATGGGCGGATATCTGTCAGAAGGTTTTGATTTGATATTATCAAGTAGTTTGCTTATCAAGAATGGTGTGGGAATGATAGGTATTATCATGCTCATTTCTACCATACTAAATCCAATTCTTGAGATTGCGATATTTTCATTGATACTCAAGTTTGCTTGTGCCATAATGCAACCTTTGGCAGACGGCAAGGTTGTAAAAATGCTGGACGGAGTGTCCAAGAGTCTAAATATACTCAATACTGTAATAATCGTGTTAGCATTTATGTATTTTCTCATGGTGGGCATGATAATGTCTACTGCCAGTGGTCTTATATAAGGGGGATTTGTGACAGCATACATTTCAAGCATTTTGGGAGCAGTTTTGTTGGGCGTGGTGATAGAAGTCGTTATGCCAAATGGTGATATGCAAAAATATATCCGTGGAATGTACTCAATTTTCGTTATCTTTATACTAATGACACCGATTGCCAATCTAGTCAAAGCAGACTTTGATGTAAACAAATATTTTACAACCGAAGCGGTTGTCATAAGCGATGATTATATCGAATATATCACTCGTACACGTGCAGAATCAATGTCTACATATTTAGAGAGCAAACTTGCAGATGATGGGCTAAAGGGTGTAGATATAGAAGTTGCGTATTTAGTCAATGACTATGAAATATCTTTGGACAAAATCTTGGTAAATCTGGATAAACTAGTCATTATTGCTCAGGACGAGCATATAAATAAGTATGATATTATTATCAATGGTATCACGAAATATGTAAATGTGGAGGAGGATAAGATAGTTTTCAATGAATGAGCAAGGCAACAACTTGGTTGAAGCAAAGCCCAAAACTAAGCCAAAACTTAAGCTTTTTGAAAAACTAAAGTCAATCAAGCATATCGAAATCATCTTGGCAGTCATTTTCATTGTGATAATGGTCTTGATATATATGTCTTCAGTCGACAACAATCGTACCAGCACATCAAACAACGATGGCTCTGTCACAGGTTATGTCAACTCACTAGAAAATAGGCTTGAAGACGTCTTGTCCAATATCAAAGGTGCGAGCAACGTGTCAGTTGTGATCACTCTAGACCTAGAAGGTACGGCTGTAAATGAAAAGACACAAGCCGTTTCCATGACAACCTTTCCGCCAATCAAAGGGGTGGTGATAGTTGCTAGGGGTGTAGATAACGTGGCTGTTAAATTAAACTTGATAAAAGCCACACAAGCATTGTTCGAGATATCAAGTGGTAATATAGAAGTATTTTTGTCAAAATAGGAGAGTATTATGAGTAAGAAAAAGAAGATAATCATTTTGAGCGTAATGATTGCATTGCTAGGTGTGACAGGATTTTTGAATATCATGCTCAACAACAATCTTACATCTATCAGTGTAAGTAGCACCACAGCCAGCGAAAGTTTCTACATAAACTTTAGAAACAATAGAGAGTCAGCCAGACAAAGCGAGATTAGCCTATACGACAGTATTATTGCTAGCGAAAAGTCTACAGAAAGCGAAATCGCTGATGCCAAACAAGCCAAACTTGCATTGATTGCTCAAATCGAAAAGGAAGTGGTTATAGAAGGTCTTATTGAGTCCAAACTTAATACAGATGCAGTATTTACCGAGAGTCAAAACTACGTCAACGTAGTAGTCAACAAGAGCGAAAATGAACTAACCAAAGAACAAGTAGCACAAATAACCAAAATCATTGTAGACCAAACAGGAATAGACATAGACAATATATCAATTGTGCCATCTGCAGAATAATTTTGTGCAAAGATAATTGCCAAAGAAAATCAATTATGCTATAATGAACTATATTAGGAGCATAATATGGATTTTGAAAATAAAGGTAGTTTGTTCTTTGATAAAAACATTTTACAATCTATAGTGTTCTCTGCTACCAAAGAGACACAAGGTGTTGTGGACCTATACCCACGTACCGCTGACAAGCTTAATAAAGTAATGAAGAAAGATGCGGAATACGGCGTAAAGATTAAGTATACAGACTTTGGTGTGCAAGTAGATGTCTATGTGGTTGTGGCTCATGACGTGGTAGTCAATGATATTGTCTACAAGATTCAACAGAATATCAAGAGCAATATTCAAACAATGATTGACCTACCTATCAAGGCAATCAATGTTCACATTATGGACGTTTTCAAATCTTAATAGCTAGTTTTCCCCTTATGATTAAGGGGATTTTTCGTACGGAGGATATATGAGTAGAAGCCAAGCGAGAGAAATCGCTTTTCAAAGTATGTATGCACGACTTTTCAATGTAGAAAAAGACGGCGACATTAACAATCTAGATTTATATGAGAAGTTGACCGAAGAGGACGACTTGTCTTTTGTTGCCAATATTATGAAGACATCAGCCGAGCACTATTCAGACATCAACAAGATTATCACGGACAACCTTGTTGGTTATACCAAAGAGAGAGTTTTCAAGGTGGACTTGGCGATAATATTCGTAGCATTGTGCGAGTTGTTGTATATCAAAGAGAACCCGCCAGCAGTCATTATCAATGAAGCGGTTGAACTTGCCAAGAAGTTCTCTACTGAGAGAAGCCCTAAGTTTGTCAATGGCTTCTTGGGTAGTGTGGTAAAGAAGGAAACAAAATAATGGAGCACACCTTTTCAGTCAAAGAAATCAGCAATTACATCAAGCAAGTTATTGATGCTGAAGCGGTCTGGAACAATATTCTTGTGATGGGTGAGGTGTCATCATACAATGTCACTCGTGGCATCGCATATTTCAACATAAAAGACGAAGATAGCCTTTTGAGTTGTGTACTATTTAATGCTGAAAAATATGGCCCAGTCAAAATAGGCGACAAGGTGTTATTACGTGGCTCGGTCAAGTATTATGTCAAAGGTGGCAGATTGTCATTCAATGCCATCAGCCTACAACAATATGGTCAAGGCGAACTATACCAAAAGTTTTTACAACTCAAAGAGAAACTTACTAACGAAGGACTTTTTGACGAGTCACACAAAAAACCTTTGCCACAAGATATCAAACGTGTTGGTGTTGTGACATCTCGCACGGGAGCCGTTATTAGAGATATTATCAACGTGTCTACTAGACGCAACCCAATGATAGACATTGTACTATACAATGCGCAGGTGCAAGGTGTTTGTGCGGTAGAGCAGATTATAGATGGTATCAAGTTTTTTGACCAATATGACCCAGTAGATGTGATTGTCGTGGCTCGTGGTGGTGGGTCTATTGAAGACTTGCAACCATTCAACGAAGAAGCGGTTGCTAGAGCAGTTTACGAATGCAACAAACCATTGGTGTCTGCAGTAGGACATGAAACAGACTTCACAATCATAGACTTTGTGGCAGACCTTAGAGCACCGACACCATCTGCGGCAGCAGAGTTGGTGACTACAGATATGTCTGGTGTGGTAGCCAAACTCAAAAATGCACTTGCAGGGCTTACTTACGAAGAAAACAAACGTCTAGATATGTATTATACAAACACTACAAATAGGGTGCTAAAACTCAAAAATACACTAGACCTAGAATTAAACCAGCACAACAATACATTGATGCATTACAAACAAAACATGAATGTATTTATAGACAATGTGTTGCAAGAGAATGCC
>JBKSMV010000075.1:0-3826 GCA_046881985.1 Clostridia bacterium | reverse complement strand
TAAAGTAGAAAATAAGTATTATAAAAAAGATATTTATGATATTCTAGAAAACATTATGATAATAGCATCTATCTTATTATTCCCTTTTATTATTGCGGGAATTATAAGTGGTATTTATTATAAAAAGACATTAATACTTATTTTTGCTATAATAGTTGCTTCTATTATATTAGTTTGGTTTTTATATTCTTTTATTATGTTGCATTTAACACGTAAAAAAGGTGTGCTAGTCCAGGCAACAACTGTTAAAGTTAATGGACATTTAATCACATATGAATATACAAATCCAAAAGGAATAATTATACGAAGTGGTGGAAAGCTTTTAAAACGTGGTAAAGTTGGACTTACTAAAGGTTCTCCTATAACCATTAAAGTTTATAAAGGAAGAAGTTATATTACTAGTGAATTTTAAAATAAATGAAAATGAAGGGTTGTTTATGATAACAATCCTTCTTTTCACTAGTTTCAAAAGTTGTAGTCCTTTACCTACTTTTTATTTGTTTAATAGTTGTTTATATACTTCACTTTTGCTTATTTTAAATGCAGAAGCCACTTGTTTCATGGCGTCTTTTTTGTCTATTCCTTCGTTTATGAGTCTGTCATACATATCTTCTAAATTTTCGCATGGCGTGATATTTGTTGGCTTGTCCACGACTATTACATATTCGCCTTTTGGATCATTAAGCTTATAACTACCAAGGACAAAATGTTCTACATTTTCAAACAACTTAGTAATATCTTTAACTACACAAACACTTCTTTCGCCAAGAGTGTCATGTAGGCTATTCAAATCGTCATTAATATTATGACAGCTGGAATATAAAATTGCAGTCTGAGTGGCGTTTTTGAGAGTGTTGAGTTGGGTGCGTTTGACCTTGTTTTTGTCACTCAAGAAGCCCACGAACAAAAACTCACTTGCGTCATATCCGCTCAATATCAATGCACTCAAGCCAGCATTCGCTCCAGGTATAATGGTGTAAGGTAAGTTTTCTTGTAGTAGAGTTTGTACCAATATATTGCCCGGGTCAGAAATTACCGGCATACCAGCATCAGATATGAGTGCCACATTTTTGCCTGTGCGAAGTAGATTGATAATGCCTTGAGCGGAGTTTCGCTCGTTGTTTTTGTTGTAAGATATCAACTTTTTGCCATGAATGTCATATGCATTGAGTAGTATCATTGAGTGCCTTGTGTCTTCGCAAGCGATGACGTCCACCATTTGCAAGGTTTCCACCGCACGATAGGTCATGTCTTTTAGATTGCCTATTGGGGTGCTGACTAGATAAAGTGTGCCTGTCATACATTCTCCTTTATTGTGACTTTTGTGCCGTCTTTGCCGTCTAGTGTTGCATCAATCAGCACTAGATAGGGGTCTTTGTTTCCACTATATACAAACTCCAACCTTTTGACTGATAGTTTGTGCTTGGCTAGGGTGACGATAATCTCTGCCACTCGTTCTGCCTTATGTACCATGTATAGATGTCCGCCAGACTTGAGCGTTTTGGCGCAAATGCTAGCGATGTCTTGTAGGTTGATAGCGACTTCGTGACGTGCGATAGCGATTCGCTCGTTATCATTCATTTTGTTGGTTATCTTTTCATAGGGTGGATTACAGATAATCATGTCCACTCTCTTGCCAAATGTTGACTCATTAATAGTCTTAGCGTCTATATTATGCACCTGTGCGGACATATTGTTGAGTGATATATTCTTGGCTATTACTTCGCAGTCAGCAGAGTTTATCTCTACGAAATGTAGCATTTTGCAAGGTTGAATGCTATATGCATAGCAACCAATCACACCGCTACCGGCACAGATTTCTAATGCAACATCATTTGGTCTAAACTTAAAAAACTTGGCGAGCAAAATCGAGTCAGATGTGAAATGATATTGTTCGCCTTGATATAGTTTGAAGTCGTTAGGGAAGATTTCCACTTTAGACATTTGTTTCGTCCTTATTTGGTTTGGTTGGTTTGTCGAAGACAATCTCTTCTAGAGCATATTCTTTACGTTCTATAGAGTCGTCCTTGTTAAACATAACTATACATTTTTCTCTCAAAATGTCATTGAATACGACCTTGCCTTCGCCGTCTGGAGTGTTTACTCTAGAATTGACTTTAGGCATACGTTGAAGTGTTTCACGATAGTGTTGCTCTTCGTACTTTAGACAGCAGAGTAGACGACCGCATATACCATTGATTTTGTTTGGTGTGAGAGCGATGCCTTGCTCTTTTGCCATTTTGATACTCACTTTGTCAAAGTCGAGCAAAAATCTGTTGCAACAACACACTTCGCCACATGGTCCAAGTGCGCCCATCATTGCCACTTCGTCACGATAGCCGATTTGACGCATCTCTATGCGAGTGTGGAACTCGCTGGCGAGTTTGCGTACCAATTCTCTATAGTCTACACGTTCGTCGCTGGTGTAAGTGACTATCATCTTGCTGTGGTCGAGATTAAACTTGACAAAACTCACCTTGACGTCTGGCATATATGACTTGACTATCTTTTTGACTGCAGGCAGTAGGGTGAGAGAATCTTTCTTAAGTTCTCTATGAGTGTTTATGTCTTCAGCGGTGGCGATGCGGACAACGGGTTTGAGTTCGCCTACGATTTCGTCAGCGGTGACGGACTTTTGTCCTACAACGTTGCCGAGCTCGAGCCCTCGAGATGTTTCAACCACAACTTTGTCACCTTTTTTGAGTGTAAAGCCATTTGGTGCAAAATAGAAAGGCTTGATAGAGTCGTCAAAGGTAATGCCTACTACTTCTATTTCCATTATTTTTCTCCTTTTAAGTCTAGCAAAAGCGTATCCATCACATAGTTGAAGTTGACATTTGAGTTGAGTCGTTTGATTGCCTTATCAAATATGTTGGTGATAGAGAGCAGTTCTGTTTCGCTCGCATTTTGTTTGACTTGTTTGTATAGTATATTGATAAAATCTACACGATTGTTTGGCGCGATATTTAATGCACTTACTAGACGTGGAATGTCCGATTTTTTATTGTAGTTTTGGACTAGATATTCCGCCTTTTGCTTGAGAGTGACAAACTCTGGCGTTTGTGAGTTTTGGTAGTCAGTAAGGTTGTCTATTTTCTTGCCAAACTCATACTCACAATCCAGACATTTGTCTAGTTGGAGATAAACCTTTCTACCACGGCTCAACACTGTAGGTAAAAGTTTGTATTCATCACTAGTTGTGAGCAAGAAAATGCTAGTCTTGTTGGGCTCTTCGAGAGTCTTGAGTAGTTTGTTTTGTGCTTGTTCGTTGAGTCCTTCGGCATTGTGCAATACAAAAACTTTGTATTTGGCAAATACTGGTGTGTCTATAGACTTGGACACAATGTCGTTGGCATCAGCCACTAGAAGTGCCTTTTTGTCATAAGATATAAGGTCAGGGTGCTTGTTTAATTCCACTCTCACACATTGGTCACATTCGCCACAAGCAGAATGATGCTCGCAGAGCAAACTCTTTGCAAAGGCTTCCGCCATGGCACGATTGAGTGCTTTGTCACGAGAGATAAATATGTATACACCATTTGGCTCTACAAGGTCATTTTTGAACTCTTGCATTTGGTCGCTAGTAAATATCGTGTTGTATTTCATGCCGTAATTATAGCACACTCGCAATAATTTTACAATAAATTGGACAAACAAAATCTTGACAACCACTATTTTGGTGTTATAATCTAGCCATGAACGCATCAGCATTAGGTCTAGTATTATTATTTTTGTTTTGGAGATTTTTCTACAATTATAAGAAGTAGATTTGTTTTTAGTGTGGCTAGGTTTGACCTAGTCTTTTTTTATATAAAAAACCACCCAT
>JBKSMV010000074.1:0-5601 GCA_046881985.1 Clostridia bacterium | reverse complement strand
TTAGTAGTAGCCATACTCACAACTACACTAGTGCTTTTACTCAATAGAAACACTACTGCTCCCACAAACACTATCGAAGTAGGCAAACGAATAGATACTACCCTGGGGGGGGCGGAAGCTATTAAATGCTAGTGTTTGGGACGGCAGTAGTTCTACCATTTGGACGAACGGTAGTGGTACGGAAGCCGACCCATACCTAATAGAGAGCGCCTCTAATTTAGTTTATTTAAGAGATGCTGTAAATACTGGTGCAACATATTCAGGTAAATATTTTTTACAGACTATAGATATTGATTTGAATTGTAGTGCTAGTCGCACATGGCTGGCGATTGGTTGTCAATCTAGTTATAATTTTTCTGGTATATATAACGGAAATAATAAAAATATCGCAAATGTGTATTGTAATAGCTCAACATATGTTGGGTTGTTTGGTGTTGTTGGCTCTGGCGGACAATTAATAAATATAAATGTTATATACAATACTCCAGTCGAAGGAATATTAACAACTGTGTCATATATTGGCGGTCTTGTAGGTTATACTTATGGCAGGATAGATAAATGCCACGTCTATGACTTTGAATTGACTACAACTATTGGAAAGCATGTTGGCGGAGTAATAGGATACTCAAGAGAATCTGTTACTAATTGTTCATCAGTTGGCGGAGCTATTACACATTCAAACCAAAATCCAGTCGGCGGGATTGTTGGGGCTATAGATTATAGCGTAGTAGAAGAAGCATCCATTACCGATTGTTGGTCAAGTATAGATATAAATGTCAATTATACTACAAGTAGCTTCTCTTATTGTGGCGGTATTATTGGATATTTTTATTCTGCAGGAAATATTGAAAGAAATTATTTTCAAGGAGTTATTACCTGTAAAGGCTCGTATGTTACCGTAGGCGGCATCTGTGGGTATGCACATAATAAAGCATCCCAAAAAAGATATGTAAGAGATAATTATTTTAATGGGGAACTTTATAATACAAATAACTTTGGTTGGATTCTAGGAACAGGAAGCAGTACTACTACATACTATTTAGGTGTAGAGCATAATCTTGTTAGAGGTAAAGGCTATTATACAACAAATTATGGTGTGGGACGAGTTATGGGAACATCTTCTGGAAGTTCGCGTCCAATGCCAGAGAGAAATATAGTTATTTTGACAATGGAAGGCTCACAATACTACTATATTTGTAACCCTTTACCATCTGGCAGCTATGATAATGCGAACTCAACTGCAACAACTCTAGAAACTCTTCAAAATGTATCAACATATTCATCTTGGAGCGAGTTTGATACATATTGGTATTTCATAGAAAATGTAAATGATGGGATACCAATGTTAAGAACGCATTACAAATGTGCCCAGGTGACAGGTTTTGACGGCAGTGGTACAGAAGTCGACCCATATCAAATCAAAACAACTGCAGACCTACAAGGTATGCAAGCATATTACAACGAATACGACATGATTGATGAGTATTGGTGGAAGTTGGTCAACAATATCAACATATCTACCGATGCCAACGGACTTACACTCAACTGGACACCTATTGGTTATGAAGATGGTGTGGCTAGTGGATTTAATGGTCATTTTGACGGAAATAACAAGACCATATCTGGACTCACTATCACTGAGCAATACGAAAACGTAGGACTATTTGGTAGACTAGCAAGCAATGCTACAATTACCAACCTAAATGTGTCTGGTATAATCAGTTGGGACCAAGGCAAATATGTGGGCGGAGTGGTAGGACTTATGGAAGATGGCGCTACACTAACAAATTGTACGTTCACAGGTACAATCAATGGTTACTTAAACTCTGGCAATTATGCTATAGTGGGTGGACTGGCAGGCAGGTATAGTACAGATGCCATTACTGGTAGTGCCAACTACGAAACATATGTGTATGGAGCGAATAGTTATAATACTTTCAATCGCTACACTACAACTTATAATGTATATTAAAAGAGATTTTATATCTCTTTTTTTGTAGAGAAATTAAAAGTCTAAAAATAACAACGTTATCTAGCTTGTCAAACAAAATTGTGTGTTTTCACTAAAATATTTTTGATTAAAATGTATTGTTTTTATGCTACATTGTGGTATAATCTAACCTAAGGAGAAAATATATGCACGAGTTTTGGCATGTGTGCTTGCACGCACTCAAAGACACAGCAGTCATTATACCAATACTTTTAGTGGTATATTTTTTCATTGAGTTTTTGGAGTACAAGCGACTATTCCGTTTTAATGAGTCACGACTATTAAAAGGCAAAGCCAGTCCAATATTTGGTGCATTGTTCGGCTGTGTACCGCAGTGCGGATTTAGTGTAATCTCAACCGATATGTATACCAAGAAAGAATTGTCTATAGGTGCGCTTATTGCAGTGTACATTGCCACCAGTGACGAAACTATTCCTATCATGCTTTCTCACCCAAAGAGCATACCGGCTTTGCTCGCACTCATAGGCATCAAGATAGTGTATGCTGTCATGGTAGGCTGTCTAGCAATGTGGTTGCACAAACTAATTTTCAAACAAAAAACTAAAACCGCTACACAAACAGCTAGCGAACACACTGCCCACGAGCACAATCACGACGAACACCTACACGCCGAGATAGAGTTAGATGGCTGTTGCAAACATCATCTCAACGAGACACGTTTCGACTGGAAGCACCCACTTATTCATAGCCTAAAGATTGCACTCTTTATACTGATTGCCAACTTTGTTGTAGGACTGATTATGATGTTTGTTGGTGAAGATAGTTTGACAGCATTCTTATCACTCAGTTTTGCATGGCAACCAGTCTTGGCGGTCATCATTGGTCTTATACCAAATTGCGTATCAAGTGTAGTGCTTACCGAACTTTTCCTTTTTGGCGGATTAAGTTTCGGTGCACTAGTTGCAGGGCTATGTGTCAATGCAGGCATTGGTCTTTTGATGTTGTTTAAGCATAACAAAAATATCAAAGAAAACCTTTTCATAGTATTAACACTTATCATATCAGGTTTAGCGATAGGATATGCTTTACACTTTGTACCATTATTCTAAAAAAACAATGTCAGTCCAACATTGTTTTTTTTTACATAATTCTACACAGCCAGCAAGACAAAATGCAGGCCACTATAGAGCAGAGTAGTGCTATAGGAATAGCGAGTAATGTTCGTTTTACTTTTGTGCCACTAAAATATATACTTGCCACGTAAAATACCGTGTCGCTACCGCCCATAATTACGCTGGCACAACGACCAACATAACTATCCACACCGTATTGTTCAAAAATATTTTTCAGCATAACGAGAGAAGCATTGCCACTAAATGGGCGAATGAGTATAAACTCACTTAGTTCGATAGGTATGCCCAAGAGATTAAATACTGGCGCCAATACTTTACCTACTACATTTGCTAGTCCGCTCAACCTAAAGAGTTCTATCGCCACAAACATTGCCACAAGATAAGGAAATATGGATAGTATGAGTGGTGCGCTCGCCTTTGCTCCGTCCACGAATGACTGATAAGGGTCAGTTCGCTTGGCTCTAGCATATACTATAAGCATAACTATAAGTATGGGAATGAATATGTCTATCATGATTGATTTCTCTTCTTTCTAAAATATATACTTTTAACCAATGCTACACCTATGATAGTAGGTATTATAGTGACAATAAGGCTAGGCAATATTATATTTGATGGGGCAACACTTCCTGCCATGGCTCGCAAACCAATCACCGTGGTAGGCAAGAGCTGAATGCCAGTCGAGTTGATGACTACCAGCATAATCATTGCCCCGTTTGCCTTCATTCTGCCTGTGTCTAGGTTTTGCATAGCTTTGATACCATAAGGCGTTGCAGCTCCGCCCAAGCCAAGTAGATTGCTCGCTACATTTAGGCTGATATTTTTTTTGGCTTCCATGCTTACTGCCCCAAAGCAGAAGTCTATTGGCTTGCTAAGACCTTTTGCAAGAAGATTTGTGAGCCTTGTTTCTTCCATAATGTGCAATATGCCCAACCACACCGCATATATGGCCATAAGTTCTAGGCACAGGGTGATGGCATTTTGGCTAGCAGACATCATTACAGATACGATTTTTCCCGGTGCAGAAAAGCACAGCATGAGTATGCTTCCCACGACCATAACTATCCACATAATACTCATATTAGATTATATGGACGAGCCTTTTTGAATATGTCAATTGACATTAGTCTTGTTCAGGTGTACAATGTAGTCATGTTTGATACACACGCACATTTGACAGACGAAAAATACAACAACGATAGAGAAGAGATGTACTCTCGTTTTTTGGCTTGCCCAAATCCACAAGCAGTGGTAATCGGTTGTGATATGGACGAGATACCTGGAGCGATAGAGTTTGCTCGAGCACATGACGAGTTGCACTATGCCATAGGCATTCACCCTGCCTATATTGACAAGTATGACGAAGCAGAGTTTATGAAGTTTGTAGACACTAATGATGACAAACTTGTTGCCATAGGTGAGATAGGGCTAGACTATTACGAAGGCAATCCTGACAAAGAGTTGCAGAAGCAAGTCTTTGACCAACAGATAAAACTTGCCAAAAGACTAGGACTACCTTTTTGTGTGCATTGTAGAGATGCATATGGTGACTGCTTGGAAGTGTTGAAAAATAATGCTCCATTCACTCATGGTGGCATCATGCATTGCTATAGTGGTAGTGCAGAGTGGGCGAAAGAAGTATTGAAGATGGGTATGTATATCTCATTCAGCGGAAATGTGACATTTAAGAATGCTGGCAGACTACGTGAAGTAGCAGTCACCATTCCGTTGGATAGAATCTTGGTGGAGACAGATTGTCCATATCTATCGCCAGAAGGTGAACGTGGGCAACGCAATGAACCAGCAAATGTGGCATACGTTGTAGATATGCTCGCCAAACTTCACAACGTGTCATATGAAGAGATGCTCAAAATCACCGATGACAATGCCAAGAGAGTGTATCGTATAAAATAAAAAAAATAATCGCCAATTGCTTGGCGATTTTCTCTTTTGTTTTTCTTTGGTGCTTTTTAGATTGCATCTTTTGTATAATTGCATTATAATATAAAAAATTACATTTTGCAACAAAATAATCTAAATATTTTTGGTAAAAGTTGTAAATATTGGGGAAAATATGAAAAATAAAATTAAACTTAGCAACAATCAAGATTTTACATTTAATAAAGGTTATGGTCAGAACTTTATTTTCGACAAGGCTCTACTTAACTCTATAGCCGAAGATGCACTTATCACTAAAGATGACCAAGTATTAGAGATTGGCGCAGGTGCAGGTACACTAACACAAGTTTTGTGTGACAAGGCTGGCAAAGTTGTGTCCTATGAAATAGACAAAAATCTTTTTGACCACCTAACACGTCTGCAGTCCAAGAATGACAATCTCAAAATGGTATTTGCCGACTTTATGTCCAAGACCATTGATGAAGTGTTTGCAGACTTTGACCGACCTATCAAAGTGGTAGCCAACATACCATATTACATTACTACACCTATTATATTTAGACTTATGGAGAAGATAGATAATATTGAGTCTATCACTATCATGGTGCAGAAAGAAAT
>JBKSMV010000073.1:0-2304 GCA_046881985.1 Clostridia bacterium | reverse complement strand
AACATTTACAGAATGAACTCTGCTACAAAACAAAAAGACGACTAAATAAGCCGTCTTTTTTATTGAAAATTGGTGCAACCGAGATGATTTGAACATCCGACCTATCGCTTAGGAGGCGATCGCTCTATCCAGCTGAGCTACGGCTGCATATTAAGTTTTTTAGTGGTTTTGGTGCACTTTGGGTGCAAATCGTGGTTGTGTTAGTTTTGTTAGATTGTGAAATGTCCGTGTTTTAGGGATATGTAGCACTTTAATTTTAGTACAAGTCGGTACTTAGGAGGCGGACGCTCTATCCAGCTGAGCTATACCCACATGAGAAGATTATATATCATAATCTTTCGAGTTTTCTATAAAATGCAAATATTCTTGCATATTTACATTTCTTGAGTTTTTACTTCTTGAAAATCCATATTTTACCTGCTATGATAATACCACAAATAAAATGAATTGGCAACAACTATCTATAAAAGTCAATATGAATGGATTTTTTTGTGTAATTTTTTGCCTAACGACAACATTTATGTTATAATAAAAACATTAGGATTAGGCATGATTGAGATTGTACAAGTAAAAACTAAAAAACAGATAAAAGACTTTACATATTTTCCTTTGAAATTGTATAAGGATTGTAAATATTATGTTCCACCATTCATTTCTGATGAAATGGCAATCTTTGATGCCAAAAAAAATGCCAACTTGACCGAAAGTGAGATTGTTGGTTTTCTTGCATACAAAGACAGCGAAATTGTTGGCCGTATTGCAGGCATTTTGCACCACACAGACAATAAAATTACCGGCAAAAAGCGAGTGCGCATATCTAGAGTTGATTTTGTTGATGACTATGATGTGAGCAAGTCGCTATTTAATGCGGTAGAAGACTGGGCAAAAGGCAAAGGTATGACTGAAGTGCATGGGCCACTTGGCTTCAATGACCTTGAGAGAGAAGGTCTTTTGATTCGTGGTTTTGACGAGATGAGCGATTTCGAAGAGAATTACACTTATCCATATTACCCCTCTCATTTTGAGCGACTTGGATACGACAAAAGTGTAGACTGGAACGAATATCTTATCACTATTCCAACTTCCGTTGACGAAAAGGTAGAAAGATTGGCACAAAAATCCATGACGAGATACAATCTACGTGTCGTAGAAGGCAAGAGAAATAAAGTTATAAATGCTTACAAGGACAAAATCTTTGACCTAGTAGATAGGTGCTATAGCCCATTGTATGGTGTAGTGCCACTTAATGAAAAGCTTAAAGCACAATTTATCTCTCAATTCAAACTGCTTGTATCTATGGACTACCTAACACTAGTAGTCAACGAAGCAGACGAGTTGGTTGGCTTTAGCCTAGTATTCCCGTCACTTGCCAAAGCCATGCAAAAAAACAAAGGCAAAATCTTGTCACCGCACGTTTTTTCACTTTTGAAAGCACTCAAGAAAAATGACACCATAGACTTGGCACTGATTGCAGTCCGTCCTGACTACCAGACCAAAGGTGTGGCAGCGATAGTCATGGCGAGAAACTTGAGAAACTTTATCAAAAATGGCATAAAATATGCCGAAACCAATCTTCAGTTGGAAAAAAATAACAATATTCACGCACTATTTACAGGCTACAAAATGCGTCATCACAAAGATAGACGTTGCTATATCAAGAGTATAAAATAGGAGATGGTTATGGAAAAAGTGACAATAGTTATCAACGGAGTAGGTGGCTCAGGCAAAGATAGTCTAATAGATATGCTCATGGGCAAGGTAAAGTTTTACAACGTGTCAACCATTACCCCAGTCAAGGAAATAGCCATGCATTGTGGTTGGAAGGGCGAAAAGACGGATAGAGCACGCAAGTTCCTTGCCGACCTAAAGAAACTTATGACCGACTACAATGACTATCCAACCAACTATGTACTCGAAGAGCAAGACGAGTTTATACGTAGTGATGCCAATCTTCTCTTTGTGCACATTCGTGAGCCGGAAGAGATAGCCAAGTTTGTGTCTCGCTCAAAAACCAAAACCTACACTCTTCTCATACTGCCACGTGCCGAACTACAAGGCAAAGTCTATGGCAACTCTAGTGACGACAATGTCGCCAACTACCCATACGACTTTACATTCGCAAACGACAAACCTTTGGACGAGATAGAGCCACTTTGGTTGGACTTTGTGAGAGAAAAACTAATGAAGTAAACTTATAAATATAAAAAAACATATTAATACAATATGTTTTTTTGTTTGCTATTTTATACCTACAAGTTCGTCAATAGTAATATTAAAAAATTTGGCAAGAATAATTAAAGAATA
>JBKSMV010000072.1:0-5563 GCA_046881985.1 Clostridia bacterium | reverse complement strand
GTGGAAAAATATCCTTTTTGGTGGGCTAATTGGGGTGGCAAATGGCTTTTTTGGGGGTGGCGGAGGCATGATTGCTGTGCCGATTCTTTTGTCACTATTGGACGGCGACGAAAAAAAAGCGCACGCTTCGGCTATTTTTGTCATGTTGCCTATAAGTATTGCCAGTGCGATAATTTATATAACCACCAAACAAACAGAGTTTGGTGCTAGTTGGTGGACGATATTGGGGCTGACTATAGGTGGTGTGATAGGGGCTTGGCTTCTGCCTAAACTCAAAAACAAGTATATAAAATGGGTATTTGTCGTGCTGATGTTCGCATCAGGTATATATATGTTGGTGAAGTAATATGCGGTATGTGATAGTAGGTATTGTGGGCGGAATAGTGGCAGGTATGGGTATGGGCGGTGGAACGTTGACCATACCGCTACTCACTATTTTTATGTCTGTGGCACAAAAGACGGCACAAGGCATCAATCTGTTGGGATTTATTCCACTTGCCATAGTGGCACTCATCATTCACACCAAAAACAAACTTGTTGCATACAAAAAAGTTTGGATTTTGGCTGTGGTTGGCATGATAACAGGTGTGGGGTCGGCACTTTTGGTCAGCAAAATGTCTAATGACTGGCTACGTAGACTTTTTGCCATATTTTTGATAGTTCTTGCCGTCTGGCAACTCATTCAAGCCATTAAAGATAGCAAAAAAAAGAGCGAAAACTAACTTTCGCTCATATTTTTTAGTTCTATAAGGCAGGACAATGCTACATATTTGATGCTATAACCATAGTTTGATGTGCTTGGTAGTATGGCAGAGATTAGGCTTGACGTGTGAATGTAGTACTCTTGGACTAGTTTGTTGGTGGTGTCTTGGGTCAGCGAAGGTAGAGTGTTAGACAAGTCTTGCAGAGCAGTCTTTGTAGATAGTAAATCTTTAGTTTGGTCGTAGTCTATAGATATTTGGAGTAGATTGTCTACGATTTTTAGCGGAGTGGAGTGTTGTTTTGAGATGTGGATTTCTACTATCTCACAATGGTAATCAGTATTGTTGCCTATCACTTTGCTGGCTTGTGATTTTGACTTGTACACACTGCACAATACATGGTTTTGACTGCCATATATCACACCTGCACCGCCTTTGAGTTGCATATCTTGAGCGAAAGCGTTGGCGTCATCACTGCTAACGAACTGACCAAAACTTACAGCATAATAGGTGATAGTTGCCTTTCTAGGACTGATGCCTAGTCCGGTGGAGTATAACAAAAAACTCAAAATGCTACCGCAACTGATAATCAATGCGATAGCCAAAAATATGGTCACCATGCGAAAGGGCGACTTTTTTTTGCGATAAGTGATATATGCTGGTGTGACAATGTCTTCATTCATGCTCTATTTTATGCCATACTCAAATAAAATACGACTAAAGTGTCAGCAAAAAGTCAAAACTGCATATCTATAAGGTATCATATTTGAGCATAAAGCAATAAATATTTAGGAGGAAAAATATGAGAATAAAACCAATGTTTGACAGAGTTTTGGTCACAGCGCAGGACCAAACACACACAACCGAAGCGGGTATTGTAATGCCTGCCACAAGTCAAGAGCGACCAATATATGCCACAATCGTAGCGGTGGGCGAAGGCGGACTGGTGGACGGCAACGAAGTGAAAATGGTGGTAAAAGTAGGTCAGCGAATTATATTTAACAAATACGCTGGCAGTGAGATAAAGTTGGACGGCAAGGAGTACATTTTGCTAAAACAAGTGGACATCTTGGCGGTAGTGGAGGATTAGTATGGCAAAAAGACTTATATTTGGCGATGAAGCATTAAAAAACTTGGAAGCAGGGGTCAATAAGTTGGTCAATATGGTCAAATGCACTCTTGGACCAAAAGGACGAAATGTCATGCTATCTAGGGGTTATGCTAGCCCAATGATAACCAATGACGGAGTGAGCATTGCTAGGGACATTGAGTTGGAAAATGATGCCGAAAATGTAGGTGCAATGGTAATAAAAGAAGTCTGCACCAAGACCAACGACGTGGCAGGTGACGGCACAACTACTGCATCAGTGCTGGCTCAAGCCATTATCAATGAAGGAGTGCGAAACGTAATCGCAGGAGCGAACCCAATTATTTTACGTAAAGGCATAGACAAGGCTTGTGAAGTGGCTGTAGAGCATATCAAGTCAATGTCTAGAGCCATATCTAGCAGTGAAGACATTGCCCAAGTAGCGACTATCTCGGCAGGGGACAAAACCATAGGCTCACTCGTCGCAGAAGCCATGGAAAAGGTGGGTAAGGACGGCGTGATAACCATAGAAGAAGGCAACACCACTAAGACTGAACTCAAAGTGGTCAAAGGTATGCAATTTGAGCGTGGGTATATTAGTTCTTACATGGCGAATGACCAAGACAAAATGCAAGCCAAACTTGACAATCCATACATATTGCTGACCGACAGGAAAATAAGTTCGTTTATGGACATTTTGCCTATCATTGAGCAGTTGGCAAAGACTGGTGCAAGCCTATTGATTATCGCTGATGACGTAGACGGCGAAGCTTTGGCAACTTTGGTGGTCAACAAGGTACGTGGTACATTTAATTGTGTAGCGGTACGTGCTCCGTCATATGGTGCAGATAGAAAACTGCTAATGCAAGACATTTCATTATTGACAGGTGCAAAGATATTTAGCAACGAACTGGGTGACGACCTTAAAAATGCTCTCATAACAGACCTTGGTAGAGTCAAAAATGCCACCATTAGTGCAGACAAGACAATCTTGGTAGACGGATTTGGTGACAAAGACTTGTTGCAGAGCCATATTGATAATATCAAAGAGAATATTTCTCAAGAAAAAAGCGAATACACTCAAGACAAACTTCGCAATAGATTGGCCAGCCTAACTGGTGGTGTTGCGGTAGTGAGTGTGGGCGCTTATACCGAAACAGAAATGCAAGAACGTAAACTTCGTATAGAAGACGCACTCAATGCCACCAAGTCTGCAGTGCAAGAAGGCATTGTAGCAGGTGGTGGTGTGGCATATCTTCGTACTACCAAGGTGGTCAAAGATTTGGCAGACACTTTGCAAGGTGATGAAAAACTTGGTGCACAGATTGTAGCCAAGGCACTTCGTGCACCTATCAAACAGATAGCCACAAATGCTGGGCGTGACGGCGGAGTGATATGTGAAAAGGTGTTAGATAAGGAAGATGTGCATTTTGGCTATAATGCACTGACTGACGAATATGTAGATATGTTTTCATCAGGCATTGTAGACCCTACTCGTGTCACACGTTCTGCCTTGCAGAATGCTTGTAGTGTGGCAGGGACTCTTTTGACAACTGAAGGCATTGTGCTGGAAGATAAGACTCAAAAATAGTTTGACAAAAAGGCTGTCTTGGTGTACATTCGTATCAAAAAGGAAGGAATATGAAAAACTCACTTATCGATAACTATCTAAAAAAGAGTGGCAAAACAGTAGACTTTAGCAACAAAAACAATGTAATTCAACCACAATACGGCCTAGAGCCAAAGAAAACTAGTACTACAACTAAAGTGGTAGCAGGTGTTCTAGTCGGTACAATGTTGTTGGGCGCATCAGCAGGCATCTTGCACTCATGCAGTAAAGATGACGCACCAAAGACAGCACAAACTGAAACTACAAATGAAAGATAAAAGCACTTTATAGTGCTTTTTTTTAATAAAAAAATAGCGAAAATTCGCTATTTTTTACCTTCTATTCTATTGTCTAACAAGTTCTTAAATAAGAATGCAATCTCTGCAAATAGTGCCAATACAAATAGTAAATCAAATGCAATCTGCACAATGAATGGCAATTTTAGGAATAAGTCAAGCACTACAGCCAAACCAAGTATGCCTACCATGACTATCAAGGTAATCCAGCAAGGCTTTTGGAAAGGGGCTTTTACTCGTTGTGGCTTGACACCCTTGGTGTAATACACCACGTCAGAGCGCATGTCTAATTGTTGCATAAATCTAAACCTACCTCCATTGTCTATCTGTCTAGTCATGGCATGAGCACTTAGATAGATGATTTTACTACTAGCGCAGGTGTCCTTTGCAGATACAAATGCTCTGACAAATAGGTTGTAAAACGATGCGCATAGTCTAGTAAAGAAGTTGGACGGACGTTTACGTACATACACAATGTCATTGTCCAATGTCTTTTGGCTAATCTGTAGTAGCATGGCTTCGTCAAAGTTGGCGCTGGCAAAGCAGTAGAGAGTATTGACTTCTGCTAGATAAGGCGCAACGGCTTTATGTACAGCACCGCTAAAATATACGACAGCAGGGCAGTCAATGTCAATGCTATCTTTGTCTTTGTCTCTAATAAAAGTGATAATGTCACTATTGTCAAACACCTTATTTAATAGGTCGTATTTTTCTTGGCTATTAGCCACATCTGCTACAAATATTATTCTCATACTTTAAGTATAATCTTTTTGCAGAGTAATGCAAACGAATTGTGCAGACTTTTACAAAAAAATAAAAAAATAAAGCATTGTCCACACTTTATTTTTTTATCTTACTGCTACAGGTTGAGTGTATATGCTAGTGTCAAGTGAGCGAGAAGCATAGTCTGTTTGACGAATGATTCTGCATAGTAGCATCTCTGCCCCAAGTTTGCTCATGCCGGCACCGATTAGTTTGCAATATAGTATATTGGCATCAATGTTGTCGATTTTGGACTTCAATTCGCTGTCAGAGCCAAAACGTTTGATATGGTTAGCCTGGGCTGTTGGCAAGTCTTCCAACATTGCTACGGTAGACTCAGCATTACGTGGGGAGTGCTTTTTGACATAAGCGATACGTTCTTGTGTCGTTGTCATATTGTCTCCTTTTTTTTGTGCGAGAAAGTATACCACTACAATATGCCAGATGCAAGCATTTTGTGATAATTTTTATTAAAAAAATAGACTATTTTTGTCTATCTTTGTTGAAAATGATTAAAAATCTAATTTGTCGCCACAGCAAATACACTTTTTAGATTGTTTGGCATTTATAAATCCACAATGATGGCAGACTATTTCGCCACTAGGTAGCACTTCGCTCTTGTTAAGAGTGTCTTTTTTTGCTAGTTTCTTGACAAGCGACTCGTCATAGCCAACCGCTTTACGTAGAGTCTCTACGTCGTCAATATTCATGAGTTTTTTCTTGTAGTTGCGAGAGCGCTTTGATGACCTGATTGATATAAAAATGAATGCCCCAAGAACCAAGGCAAAGGCAATAATAAGTATCAAACCAAAAATGTTTTCGTTCGGCACAACAACCTCTCTATAAATATATGATACAATATACAAAAACTTTTGGCAAGAAAAAAATGCTATCTAGCATTTTTATTTTTGATAGGTGCACCACAGCAAGAGCATTTGTTGCTGTCATATTTGTTGACAAAACCGCAATATTCACAGGCGATATAGTCGGCATGAGTTTTGGTTTGATTGTCATTGTGTTCTACAAGGATATTGTCGTTATCTTGGATATTTTTGGCAGCCTTAATGCCACGTTTTATAGCCTTAATGACAGAACCAACTATGATGGC
>JBKSMV010000071.1:0-12879 GCA_046881985.1 Clostridia bacterium | reverse complement strand
CAGACGAACCGACTGGAGCATTGGATAGCGAAACCAGTGTGCAAGTCATGGACATCTTGAAAGAGATTAGTAAAAAATGCCTAGTCATCATGGTCACACACAATCAAGACTTGGCGAAAGACTATTCCACACGTATTATAAGCCTATTAGACGGCAACCTTATAGACGACACCAATCCATACAAAAACAAAGAGCCAAAATCAAAAGATAACAAAAAGATTAAGAGCAGTATGGGTATTTTTACTGCTTTTGGCTTGTCTTTTAAGAATCTGTGGAGCAAAAAACTCAAAACTTTCATTACCGCTTTTGCAGGTAGTATAGGTATCATAGGCATTGCACTTGTGTTGTCGGTAAGTAATGGACTAGATAACTATATCAACACCATGCAGACGGACACTTTAAGTTCTTATCCTATCAGTGTGTCTATGGCGGCGGTTGACTATGATGCTATTACACAAGCATTTGCTACCGCAGGTGACAACCAACAGACCGAATATCCAACTGACAACAAGCTTAACGGCTACGACCTTACAGAAATGATGGTCGAGTTGGGTAGCTTCAACTACTTAAGTGATGACTTTCGCTCATATGTGGCTCAGTATTATGAAACAGACAGACAAAAGGCAGAAGTCGAACGAGATATCAATGCTATCAAGTACTCATATGCTACAGATTTGAAGCTTATCACCATGTACAATGGCAATGCTATTAAGGTCTCTACCACTACTAGTATTCAAAGTCTGTCAGGTACTACTTCTGGGCTATTTAGCGAAGGTTTTGCTGATAGTGAAGCAGTACTCAACAATTACGATATTTTAGCGGGTGATTACCCAACAAATGCAAACCAACTCGCTCTTGTAGTGGACAAAAATAATAGTTTTTCTACACTAGAACTTATGGGCATGGGCATTGAGTTTACTAAGGTAGACGGAGTGGTGCAACCTATAGATTTTGACGATATTGTAGGGCATAAGACTTATAGACTTGTATATAATGATAACTATTACATATATGATAGTGCCAACGACACTTTCGATATCAATACCGACTTACAAGCAATGTACGACCTATCAAATAGTGCCGAACAGACTTTAACTATCGCTTGTATTTTGCGTCAAAAGAAGGACTCGACCAGCAACCTTCTTTCCAAAGGTATTGTCTATATGCCACAACTTACAGCAGAATATAGAGAAAATTGCCAACAATCAACCATTGCTACCAAAACTAAACAAAACAAGAAAATCTACCAACCATTTGTAGTAGATATTGCAGAGATTAAGCAGTTTTTGGGTAGTTCTGAGCCACTTTTCAACTTTGACTCCAGTTGGACTGTAAGTGCAATGCAGACATATGTGCAAGATAAGTTCGATATTATCATGACAGAAGACGAGATTATAGACTTGGTACTACAGTCAGTAGGTGCGAGCGATACCCCTACAGGTATATATTTCTACCCAGCATCATTTGAAGGCAAAGAAAATATTCTTGCCAAGATAGGCGAGTGGAATGCTAGCGACGTAGGGGCTCACAACAAGATTGTTATCACAGACTCAACGACGTTCCTGACCAACACACTAGGTCAACTCATAGATATCGTATCATATGTTTTGATAGCATTTAGCGCTATTTCACTAGTGGTGTCATCTATCATGATAGGGGTAATTACATATACAAGCGTCATTGAACGTACCAAAGAGATTGGCGTGCTTCGTAGTGTCGGTGCTCGTAAGAAAGATATCTCACGTGTATTCAATTGTGAAACTTTCATGGTCGGTTTGACGGCGGGAAGCCTTGGTGTACTTATTGCATGGGGATTTACTTTCGCTATTAGTGCCATTATCAAAGCCGTTGCAGGCGGGGCAATCACTACATCAATGGCTATTTTGACATGGCAAAATGCTGTCGCACTCATTGTCATAAGTGTCGTACTTACATTGATTGCGGGTCTAGTGCCAGCACTTCTTGCTGCCAAAAAAGACCCTGTCAAAGCGCTACGTAGTGAATAGGAGATGTTATGAGTAAACACAAATATCCATACATAGTCGTACCAATGGAATCAGATAATCCTTCCGTGGTGCGACACAAAGATAAGTGTATAGCCTGTGGTAATTGCCAAGAGGTATGTTTTGCACGTGCTTCTGTGAGTGGCTATTATGACCTAGACAAGACTTGTGACAAGGCTATTTGTACACATTGTGGGCAATGTTCCAATGTCTGTCTAACTGGTGCGATACAAGAACGTTCTTCACTACAAGATGTCAAATCTGCACTTCTAGACGGCAAAATCCTTACCATTTCACTCAGTCCAGCAGTTAGAGTGTCTTTGGGTGAGATGTTTGGCATGCCTGACGGTAGCGAAGTGGAAGGTAAAGTTGTCACTTTACTCAAACGTCTTGGCTTTACTTACGTTTTTGATACAACTTTTTCCGCAGATATGACCATTATGGAAGAAGCAAATGAGTTGGTGCATAGGCTAAATCAGGACGAAAACAAACCAATGTTTAGCAGCTGTTGTCCAAGTTGGGTCAAGTTTGTAGAGACATTCTACCCAGAGTTTATACCTAATCTTTCTACTACAAAGAGCCCTATCGCCATTCAAGGCGCAGTCATCAACAATTATTTTGCCAAAACTATGGGTATAGACAGGTCTCAACTTGTCAACGTTGCGCTTACACCTTGCACGGCCAAAAAGTATGAGATAACACTGCCAAATCACCAAGATATACACTTTGTGCTCACGGCACGTGAGATTGCTCGCTGGGCTAGGGAAGAAAATATTGACCTTACTATACTAGAAAACACATCTTTTGATAGCCTTCTAGGTCGTGGCTCTGGCGCAGGGGTCATATTTGGCAATAGTGGTGGGGTGGCAGAAGCAGTAATGCGTACAGCCAGTCATTTGCTAGGCGGTAAAAAAGTGGGTAAAGTGAAAGCTCTTCGCACTCTAGCAGACGTCAAGGAAGCTAAACTTAATATTCGTGGCAAAACCTTGCATATCGCCGTCATCAATGGGGCGAATAATGCTAGACAATATCTCAACCAACTAAAACTTGGCAAAGCTAAACACTACGACTTTGTTGAAGTAATGAGCTGTCGTGGCGGTTGTGTTGGCGGTGGCGGACAGCCCAAACAACACTTCATGTATGGTGACAAGCTGCTTCGTGCAAGGAGTAGAAATCTATATACACTAGACAAGGCATCTGCATTGCATGCAAGTTATGAAAACGCCGAAGTTGGTAGGGCATATAGAGAGTTTTTTGACAAACCTTTGTCGCATACAGCAGAGAAATATTTGCACACAACCTATACTGACAGGTCAAAAGACTTGGGAGAGAAAGACAAAATCTCTGCACTCAAAAATAAAATCAAAACCATTACCAAAGACAAAAAACTGGGAGAAAATGTATGAAAACAGTACTAATCACAGGCTCATCACGTGGCATAGGCGCAAAGACGGCAGAAGTTTTTGCTCTCAATGGCTGGAATGTTGTGATTAATTATAATAAGAATAAGACCAAGGCAGACATTTTGGCAGGGTACTTAAGTCAGTATTGCAATGTAATGACCATTCAATGCGACGTGTCCAAGCCAGAAGAAGTAGCACAAATGTTTGCTACTATTGCTCAAACTTTTGGTCGTATTGACGTATTGGTTAACAATGCAGGCATCACTAAGGAAGATATGCTCATTGATTTATCTACTCAAGATATTACAGATATCATCACCACCAATCTCTTGGGTACAATAATATGCTCTCAGCATGCACTAATGCAGTTTGATGGTAGGGGTAAGATTATTAATATTTCATCTTGCCAAGGCGAATTGGGAGCTTCTTGTGAGAGTGTTTACTCCGCTACCAAGGCGGGAATTACTGCATTTTCCAAATCCATAAGTGCAGAATACGAAGACAGCGATATTCAGGTCTATGATCTGCCACTTGGCTGGGTAGATACTGACATGACCGCACATTATACAGATGCGGAGCGTATCGATTTCTTACAAGCCAACCCAAATGTTCAATACCAATCAGCCGACGAAGTCGCACAGCAGATATACAATCTCGCTACAAATTAGTTCTATTACCACCTTGTCCACCATACAATAGGGTAAAGAGGTATGGAATGAAAAAATCTATCACACTAAAAAACTCTAATGCACTTTTGTATGTAAAAAGCACCTTTATAGGCATACTAGTTTCGCTCATTGGCTTGCTAGCTTTTGCTTTGGTTATGAAGTTTGTGGTGCTGTCGGACAATGTTGTCAGTGCTGTCAATCAAGGCATCAAGGCAGTCAGCATTTTTATAGCAGTCAAGCATTTTGCCAAGTTTGTAGACCACAAACTTCCAGTACATAGTTTAATTATAGGTCTAATGTATTCAGTGCTAGCATATCTAGTTTTCTCGGTGTTGAGTGGCAGTTTTGTCTTTAATCTAGGCACATTGAGTGACCTGCTATTCGCTACACTTACAGCTTTTATCTGTGGCATTATAGTCAAACTCATCTTTACACATAAATAGTCAAAAAAGAAGTTACGACTTCTTTTTTTATTGTTTTCTCTCGTTTTTTACCGCCACATATACAGCATAAACACAAAATGGAGAGCATTTTCTCCATTTTTTATTGACTAACCCAGCCATCAAGTGTCAATCATTAAATATAATTGTTGAGTGTGTTTTTGATTGACAACTACGACCAAAAAATATATAATGAAGCATATTTGGAGTATTTTATGACTAAAAGGCGTGCTAAAAGACATTTTATTTTGACTGCCATTATTGTAGCGGTGCTAGGCATTTTGACATTTGTTAGTTTTCCTATACCATTCTCTATCGGCGGTGTGGACTATGAATACAAGTCCATTTTGGAGCAGATTACACTAGGTCACGACCTAGGACAAGGGGTCACAGCGGTATATTCTACCGAAGTAGAAGACGGCGCAGACCAAGACAATCACACACAATATGTGCAGTCTGCACTTGCTGGCATTAGCCAACTTCTAGAAAATGAAGGCTATTCTGACGTCAAAGTCGGCATACAAGACGATACCAGCATTCGTATAGAAATCGGTGGAGCAGATGATGCTCACAAGGTGGAGAATCTCATTGGCGAACCAGGTTTGCTACGTTTTTGCACCGATACAGATATAGAGACAAGCACCTTCCTTACAGGCGAACACGTGACTAGTGTTAGTGCATTGTATGGCTATACTGAGTCTGGCTACAACTGGGGTGTGCAAATTGTCTTTGACGAAGTGGGCAAAGAGATTTATGCTACCAAGACAGGTGAGATTGCTGGTAAGTCTGGATCAATGTACATCTTCCTAGGCGAAACACAGATTTCTTCTGCTAAACCTACCGAAGCGATTACTGGCGGTTCAACATTTATTACCAGTCCAGATCTTACTAACGAAAAACAAACTAATCAATTAGCGTTCAAGATCAATCTTGGAACATGCATGCTCAAGTTTGACTGCGAGTCTTGCGAATTGAGCACTGCAATCAATGGCTCAAACTCTGTTGTCAAACTGCTTATCGCTATGGGCATAGTGTTTGTGGCTATCATGCTTATCATGTGGCTTGCATTTGGTGATTTTGGCTTATTGGCAGACTTGAGTTTGGTGATATTCATTATCATGACATTATTCTTGTCTACAGCTATTCCTGGTATAGAAATGAATGTGCCTGCGCTCGTTGGCATGGTTTTAAGCTTTGCTGTAGCAGTGGGTATCAATATGTACTACTTCAAGCACATCAAGAGAGAGTATGAAAATGGTAAGACATTTGTCGGCTCTATCAAGCAAGGCTGGAAGAGGTGTGTTGCAGGAGTGCTAGACATTTCAGCTATATTGGCGATATTTGGCATTTGCTTGGCTATTTTCGGTACAGCGACTATCAAAGCTTTTGCATTTACATTCTTGATTGGTTTGGCTGTTGCAGTTATCTGCAGTCTGCTCATCACAAGAAGACTTATGACCTTATATATGCCATTCAACTATGACAATGCACGTCGTGTAAAACTAAAACAAATGACAGCTAACAGTGAGGTGGCAGATGAGAAATAATATGAACAAATCTATCGAAGATATCAAGTTTGGCTTCTGCAAAAACGTAAAATACTTCCTTATCTCAACATTGGTCATCATATTGGCAGGCATTGTGGTATGGGCTTGTTGCGGATTCAACCAAAGTTTTGACATTACTGGCGGTTATGCCGTACAAGTAGACTATCTAGAAACAAACGTTAATAGTGACGATATGTACACCAAAACTGCTGACGAAGTAGAAAGTTTTGTCGAAGATAATGGATTTTCTGTCTATTCTACCCAAAAAGTAGGCGAAAACCTTAACACTTCAGTTGTGATTAAATATCAAACAAACGGCTTAAAAACTGCAGAAATAGAAGAAAATAACGTTAGTCTATATAATACTTTGGTCGATAAGTATGGCGCAGACAATGTAGAAGAAATCGTCAACATTGCATCTACTTACAACACCAAGACTATACTCAAATTGAGCATAGGGCTAATAGTTGCTCTTGTGGCAGTAGTTATATTTATGAGCATTAGATACCATTACTCAATGGGCATCGCTACAGCATTTGCATTCGCTCTAGATATGCTTCTCATGCTCGCATTGACAGCCATTTGTCGCATCAAAGTCGGCGAAATCTATACTGCAGTTATCGGTGTAGTAGGGGTGATGTCATTGTTATTCAATGCAATACTATTCACTCGCATTCGCAATCACAATCGTAAAGAGATTGACAACGGCGAAGAGTTTGTAGACAATGCTATCAAACACAGCACAGCATTCAATATTTTGATTGGCATAGCACTTGTTATCATGCTATTCTTCGTATTCAATGCAGTTAGTGCTCAAGGTGGATATGCACTTGCGCTCATTTTGTCAGTATGTATCACACTATTCACCAGTACATTCATTTCCGCACCTTTGTGGAGAATGATTTACAGAAAAGAAACCAAATCCGCTCCTATCGAGATTGAGCAAACGAAATAAAGACAAAAGTTTTGCCGTTTTATTAGGGCAAAACTTTTTTAGAGAAGGATAAATATGTTATTTAAGAAAAGCTTTATACAAAAAGCCCCAACTCCAGAAATGGAACAACTGGCTCTTACATATGACGTGGACTCCAAGATTATGGAGCTGTTGTTTGCACGTGGCATTGACACTATCGACAAGTTGGACAGATATTTTTACCCTTCACTTGACCATATGTATTCACCATATCTAATGGAAGATATGCAGGCAGTCAAGGACAAGATTTTGCATCACGTTGCCAATAAAAGTCGTATACTTGTGTTTGGCGACTATGATGCAGACGGCATTTGCGCTACAACCATTATGTTAAGAGTGCTCAAATCTTTGGGAGTAGAAGCCAATCACTTCTTGCCTAATAGGTACGAAGACGGCTATGGTCTTACAATGGACACTGCCAAAAAGGTGGTCAATGACTTCGCACCAGAACTTATCATCACAGTAGACTGCGGTATCGGTTCTGTCGAAGAAGTCGAATATCTCAAATCGCTTGGCATAGACATTATTGTCACAGACCATCACGAGATAGGCGAAACCTTGCCAGATTGCTTGATTCTCAATCCAAAAGCGAGCAAGACTTATCCTTTCCAACAGCTTTGTGGTGCAGGAGTAGCACTCAAATTAGCACAAGCATTTGAGCTGGATTTGGAACCACTTTTGGCAATAGCATCTATCGCCACCATTGCAGACATTGTGGAGCTCTTGGACGAAAATAGGGTAATAGTTCACGAAGGACTTAAATATGGTCGACTTTTGCCACTAGGTGTGAGAATGATGTGCTCAGCCAATGATATCAATCTCAACAAACTTGAAGCCAGCAAGATAGCCTTCCGTATCGCACCGAAACTCAATGCTTCAGGCAGAATGGGTGATGCCGAGACATCTTTGCAACTTTTCTTGACAGAAGATGAAAAGACGGCAAAAGACCTTATCAAAAAAATTACCAACTACAACACCAAACGTCAAAGCATCTGTAACAAAGTGTATGATGACGTCAAAGAGTATCTCTCTACCAAAGATATATACAATCTCAAATCTATTGTCGTAGCCAATGAGAGTTGGAATGTAGGCATTCTAGGCATTGTGTGTTCACGTATAGCAGAAGAGTTCAATAGACCAACATTCTTGTTTGGCGGTAATGACGGCAAGTTCGTCGGCTCAGGCAGAAGTGTGAATGGTGTCAATATTCATGAAATGCTTTCCCAAATGAGTGACATTTTGGATAAGTTTGGCGGTCACACAATGGCTGCTGGTGTCACTATTGACATGGCCAATGTTGATGCATTTAGGACTCGTTGCGAAGAGTATGTACGCCAAAACTTTGAGAAAGTAGAGCTCATACCGACTCGTACTTATGATTTTGAAATCAGCGAAGAAGACGTCAATGATAGATTATTGCAGTCTATGGAAAAAATGGAGCCTTGCGGACATTGTAATGCCAAACCTCTATTCTTGATGAAAGTGGCAAAGGCTATGGTGACACCTATGCCAAACCACATTGAACACTTAATGATAAAATACAAACATTTTACCTTATTGGCGTATAAGAGTTTGGACTATTATTTCCCACTCAAAGACAATACTTCATGTATGATGCTAGTAGACCTCGGCTATGACACATTTAGGGGTAAGAGTAGGATTTCAGGTACGGTCAAAGCGCTTGACTATAGCGACGTATATCGTCCAGAAGATGAAGATATTTTCTATGCAAATTATCTCAAACAACTCACTTACAAAAATGAAGCCAAGTTTAAGTTCGCCACTTACAATAGAGAGCAACTCATTCGCAATCTTTTGTCTATGCGAAAGGACGTGCATGGTACATTGATAGTGTGTAATGACTACAATAGTTATCTCAACTTTAAGGCGATTTATGATAGTTCCAATATCATTCAAAATCGCATTTTCGAACTTCTTGACCAGAGCGGTCTAAATACCATTTTGCTAGCACCAAAGAACTTCAATCATTTCAATACTTTTAGCAAAATAATATTCCTAGACCCAGTGCTCAATATGGGCTATCTCTCACAGATAAGTAAAATCACCAATGCTACAATACTTTTGCCACACAAAAACGTGATTAATAGTTCAGTATTCTCAAATATCAATCTCTCACGTGCTGTATTTGGAGAGTATTACAAACTCTTCTGCGCACTTGCCAATGAAAAGGGCGGAGTGGCTGAGTATTATGACTTATTCAATAAGGCCAAAGCAAAAAATCCAAAGATAAATTATTTGCAATTCATGGCTTGCTTGTATGTGTTTGTTGATTTGGGCATAATTTTGGTAGACGAAACCAACGGGATTACGCTCAAAGTAGACAAAGATAAACATACATCTTTGGAAAGTAGTGACGTTTATAGACAATATAGACAATTTATTGCAAAATAATCGCTTTACTTAAATTATCAATTTTCGTATAATAGATACATTGGAGTAATATGCTAGTAGACTTGATGACAGGCAATTATAGTACAGAGTTTGCGGTAATGACATTCATTACCTTTACTTTGGCGTACTTGATTGCACTTACTATGCATGAGTTTAGCCATGCTTACATGGCGGTACGTCAAGGCGACGATACACCTAGACTGCAGGGCAGACTGACAGTCAATCCGTTTGTGCATATGGATACTATGGGGCTTTTGTGCTTTTTATTCGCAGGCTTCGGCTGGGCGAAACCTGTGCAAATCAATCCCCTTAAGTTCAAGAGATATCGCTCAGGCATAGCCAAAGTGTCTTTGGCAGGGGTGGGCGTGAACTTGATACTCTGCTTCGTCTTTAGCGCATTGTATTGCTTATCTCTCAAATGGGTTGGATTGTCAACAATATCCAATTACTTTTATCTCTTTTCATACTATGGTATGGAAATCAATGCTTGGCTAATATTCTTCAATATATTGCCGATTTATCCGCTTGACGGCTTCAATTGGCTCAGCACCAAACTCAAGCCAGGTAACAAATATGTAGATTTCAACTATAAATACGGCACATTGATATTGCTTCTATTGGTAGCAACATCATTGGTGACTTACTACGTGTCATTCTGCGCAGATTGGTTGACCTATCCATTTATTAGACTATTTAGTTGGATTTTTAGAGTGTAAACATGAACGAAGAAAATATCGAAGTACAAGATGTACAATTAGAAAACGACCAAATACAAGAAGATAGTCCAAAGATTAAGTTGGACAATTTTGAAGGTCCGCTTGACCTTTTGTATAGCAGAATCAAAGAGAATAAACTCGACATTGCCACAGTGCCAGTGTCTATTGTGACAGAGCAGTATTTGCAAGCATTGTCCGAAATGGACCTTGAGCACGACATGGCTAGAGCGACAGAGTTTTTGTCTTATGCCACATTCCTATTGGAGCAGAAGTCCAAGAGTCTATTGCCACTCGAACAGCTTGATGACGACGATGACTACAATCCAGAAGACGATCCAGAGTTTTGGCGTAGACAACTTATGGAATACGAAATGCTCAAGAAAGAGAGCGAAAAACTCAAAGAACTCGAGAATGTCAACCGCTTTTATAGAGAGCAGTCCAAGTCTGCTACTAGTTCCAAGATTGTGTTCAAAGATTTCAATTATGACAAACTGCTAGATGCATTTGCTTACCTTGTGTCTAGGATAAAAGAGCAAGAAGGCCAGATTGAATCAAAAACTATTCGCAAAGACAGATTTACCGTAGAAGACCGCATGGCATTTATACGCAATATTTTCAAAGAGAACGAAGAGATTACCTTCTTTGAACTCTTTGACGAGAACTTTGCTTTGTTAGAAGTTATCACCGTCTTTATGGCTATTTTGGAACTTGTCAAACGTCAAGAGATTCAAGTCGTGCAAGACGAAAAATATGAGAATATTACAATAAAACGAAAAGAAGAAGAAAAGGAAGTCGAAGATGAATAAGACTGAGATTGTTAAGTTTTTGGAAGGGCTATTGTTCCTAGCAGGTGACGGCATTAGTGTCAATGATGTTGTAGGACATTTTGACATTACCGAGAAGGATATGACCGAAGCGGTTGAAGCTCTGCAAAAGAAATATGACGAAAAATGCGGTATCAATGTGGTGAAATATAAAAATAAGATTCAATTTTCTACCAATCCCGCACTTGCAGACCAGATAAGCGAAATACTCAATCCTATCAGAGAACGTGCACTCACTCGTGCCGCACTCGAAACAGTGTCAATCATTGCCTACAAGCAACCAATCACTCGTACAGAGATTGAGCAAGTTAGGGGAGTGAATAGCGACTATGCTATAGACCTGCTTGAGAATAACAATCTTATCGAAGTGGTAGGTAGAAAGGACGCAATCGGCAAGCCACTTTTGTTTGGTACTACGGACAACTTTCTCAAGCGTTTTGGCTTGAGTGATATTAGTGATTTGCCAGACTATGACACTTTGTTGGAGCGTATCAACGTTGTCAATTCGTCTTCAAATAGCCTATATCGTGACTATGATGTGCAGATGACGGACCTAACAGCCGAACAACGTCAACCACAGCATGAAGATAATAGTAAACTCGAAGAGAGTATTGCTAAACTAGAGAGTGCCAAGATTGACGAACAAAAATATCGTGTAAAAGCAGTAGAAACTGACGAAGAATAAGGAGTAATCCTTATTTTTTTTTGCAATAAAAAAGCACCTTACTAGGTGCGAACTGGGGTGGATACAAGGACTCGAACCTTGGACAACCAGATCCACAATCTGGCGCTCTACCAACTGAACTATATCCACCATATTGGTGTGCTCGGGGGGATTCGAACCCTCGACCCTCGCCTTAGAAGGGCGATGCTCTATCCAGCTGAGCTACGAACACATATTAAGTCAATATATGGAGCGGGTGATGGGAATCGGACCCACGCAGCCAGCTTGGAAGGCTGGAACTCTACCATTGAGCTACACCCGCATATTATTGACTTTATTAGTCTAGCATAGATTTTGTAGTTAGTCAATCATTTTTTTATAATTTATACTCAATTTTTCACTACTGATACATTTTATGACACTAAAAAACCGCCTGTATACAACTTCATTTTTCCATAATTTGCTATTAATAGTTTTGACTATATGTAAATATTTTTGTCGCATTCACACAATATATAATTGCAAACATTATCCAACCATAAGTTGCCAGTGTGTTTGCAAAAAAGGGGGTTAGTAATGAGAAGTAAGAACGAAGCAAAAAATTGCTCAGGTAAGTCTCAATCTAACAAGGCTAAGGCTGTATCAAACAGCGCCAAGAACTCTTCAAGCAAGGCTTCTAGCGCAAAAAACAGCACTAGCAAGGCTACTTCTAACAAAGCAGAGTAGTTAGCCTAAAATGTATGGATTACCATACAACAATAGGGTAAGGCACAGACCTTACGATTAAAATAGTCTGGACGATATATATCCAGACTTTTTTAATTCTACATAAAAAAAAGACCGCCACGGTCACATGGTGCCGATGGTCGGACTCGAACCGACACGAGAATTGCTCCTCGAAGGATTTTAAGTCCTTTGCGTCTGCCATTTCGCCACATCGGCATATTTGGAGGCACCACCCAGACTCGAACTGGGGAATAAAGGTTTTGCAGACCTTTGCCTTACCACTTGGCAATGGTGCCAGACTAATAGTATATATGTCGGCTAATCATTTTCTGCTATATAAAAAAATGGAGCGGAAGACGAGATTCGAACTCGCGACATTCACCTTGGCAAGGTGACGCTCTACCACTGAGCCACTCCCGCATTAAAATTGGTGGGAACAATAGGGATCGAACCTATGACAATCTGCTTGTAAGGCAGGCGCTCTCCCAGCTGAGCTATGCTCC
>JBKSMV010000070.1:0-2471 GCA_046881985.1 Clostridia bacterium | reverse complement strand
AATAAGCAATAAATAATATAAAAAAGCGCCATTTGGTGCTTTTTTGTTTGCCAATTTTGACTTAATCTTGTATTATATGTACAAGGAGTTATTATGGAATTAGATGAACTATTTTTAATATATGAAGAACAACTCGACAAGGCATACAATAACCTTGTTGGCAATTATTCTACCGTGCGTGCTGGCAGAGCCAATCCGCATATTTTGGACAAAGTGTTCGTAGATTATTATGGAGCACGCACTCCACTCAATCAAACAGCCAATATCACAGTAGCAGATGCGAGAACTATTGTTATCTCTCCATGGGACGCTAGCATGGTAAAGAAGATTTCTACAGCGATTACTGAAGCGAATCTCGGCATTTCTGTTGGTGATGATGGACGTATCGTTAGACTTATCTTCCCAGTATTGACTGAAGAGAGAAGAAAAGAGTTCGCCAAGGACGTAAAGAAGATGCTAGAAGACTGCAATATTGCTATGCGCAATGCACGTCGTGATGCTATGGAAGAGCTCAAAGACATGAAGAAGAATGGTCTAAGCGAAGACGAAGTGGAACGTCAATCAAAAGAAGTCCAAAAGATGATTGACAATATGACAGTCAAAGCGCAACAACTTTGCGACAAGAAAATTAGTGAAATAATGGAAATCTAACATGAAAATAGAACAATTACGTGCAAAGGGGAAATTGCCTACACACATTGCTTTTATCATTGACGGCAATGGACGTTGGGCAAAACGTAGGGGATTGCCACGCATGGTGGGGCATAAGTTTGGATTTAGCACTTTGCAAAAGACTGTAGAATTGGTAGCCAAGATAGGCATACCATATATGAGTGTATATGCATTCTCTACAGAGAATTGGAATAGACCAAAAGACGAAGTTGATGGGCTAATGGATATATTCAAGAAGTCTTTTACCGACGACGGACTAAAAGCGAATGAATATAATATCAAAGTCAGATTTAGCGGTATCAAATCTAATCTTGCAGAAGATTTGCAAAAGGTGTGGGAACAGACAGAAGAAAACACCAAAAATAATACCGGCATGGTGCTTAATATCTGCTTTAACTATGGTGGTAGACCAGAGATTGTACACGCTGTCAATGAACTAATTGCTAGTGGTGTCAAGTCTGTGACTGCAGAAGATATTTCCAACCATCTATTTACAGCTGGTATGCCTGACCCTGACTTGATTGTACGTACTTCTGGAGAACTACGTACTAGCAACTATATGCCATGGCAGAGTGTATATACTGAATGGTATTTTCCAAAAACTTTGTGGCCAGATTTCAAATACAAAGATTTGGTCAAGGCACTGAATGCTTATGCCAAACGTGAGCGTAGACACGGTGCGATAAAAGGATAATTATGAAAACAAGGACAAAGACAGCCGCAATAATTATAGCTATAGTTTTGGTAGCTTTGGCTTCAAGACTACTATATGTAGGTTTGTTTGATATATTTATGGGCTTTGTAGCTATAACCGGTTGCCTAGAAATTTGTAAACTTTTTAACTCTAAACAGAAGCATCATTGCACACTTATATCGGCATTGTATCCAGTCTTCTTTTACGTTGTATTTACAGTATGTATGCTGTGTGACGCGAGTGTATTGTGGTATGTATTGTCACAAGTGATTTTACTAGTTGCACTTTTATTAATTGCATTTTTGGTAAAAATTAAAATGGGTGTTAAGCTGGCTAGCAAGTATATGCTCAATACCTTACTCATTGTATTATATCCGGGATTGTTTTTCTGCTCATTCTTTGTAATCAACAATCTTGAAATGATTCTAAGACTGGAATTAAGTTATGTCCAACTATCATACACTATGCTAGCGCTCATATTCTTAATTAGCTCTGTGACAGACACTTTTGCATACATTTTTGGCTCACTTATTCGAGGACCAAAACTTGCACCAAAAATTAGTCCAAACAAGTCCATTTCTGGTGCAGTATTCGGCGTGATTGGTGGCATTTTGGCTGGACTTTTGGTGTATGGATTGTGTTGTTGGATTGCACCATTTAGCGACATAATGATAGTTCAACTAGGACTAAAGTTGTGGCACTTTATACTATTTGGTGCTGTTGGCTCAATCATTGGTCAAGCAGGCGATTTGTTTGAGTCATGGATAAAGAGAAGATTTGAAGTCAAAGACACTGGCACACTCTTCCCAGGTCATGGTGGCATGATGGATAGAGTAGATAGTCATATTATGATTGCCCTTGTTGTCTTGGTTTGTTTCTTGATAATTTTATAGGAGATATATTTTGTCTACATTATTAAGTTTTTCTTCAGTTATGACATATATTGGCTACATTCTTGTAGCCATTTTAGTTTTGCTACTCATGGTTACTATTCATGAGTTTGGTCATTATGTGGCAGGCAAGCTTTTAGGCTTCAAAATCGACGAGTTTTCAGTCGGTTTTGGTAAGGCATTATTTCAACGAACTAACAAAAATACGGGTGAAG
>JBKSMV010000069.1:0-19995 GCA_046881985.1 Clostridia bacterium | reverse complement strand
AACTCTTTGGTCAATGCCTTCATAATGACCGCAGATGATAATGAGATGCTTTTTGTGACTATATTCTCTCGCAAGGACTTGCTTAAACACCTTGCCCCTAGGTGACATATATATCACTTCTGCATCGTCAGTCATCACACTATCAATCGCTTCGCAAAGTGGACCGCACATCATAATCATACCACTACCGCCACCGAATGGTGCATCGTCGCACTTCTGGTGCACGTCATGAGCAAAATCACGAATATTGATAATGTTGATATTGAGCAAACCTTTACGTTCTGCTCGCTCTAATATGCTCATTTTGATAGGTGCAAACATCTCTGGAAAAAGAGTCAAAATGTCTATTCTCATACTCGCACCGCCATATATCTTTCTTTGTCTACTACCAAATGTGTGCTGTCGTCACTTAGCCAAATAACTTCTTCGACAAGTGGCAGCTGATAACTCATACCATTGTGACCGATAGTAATGACGGTGGCTGAGCCGTAGTCGTCATATTTGGTGACCACCCCTACGAGTTCGCCGTCTGTAGTCTTGACTTCGAAGCCGACTACGTCGCTGGCACGTAGTTCTGCAAATAGTTGCGGATAATCCGCCTTGTCAATGCTGATGTATTGATTGCGAAACTTCTCCGCATCGTCAATGATGGTGAGAGTATCTAAACCCAGAGCGAAAAATCCATTCAAACTTTTGACCGACAAAATTTGAGAAGGTATGTTTTGCCTTCCTAAATACACCTTCTTAAAGTCTGTCATTTGCATACCATCACCAATTAAAGGGCGAACCTTAACCTCGCCCTTCAATCCATGTGGTCTTACTATCTTTGCGATAGTGAGATAGTCCCTCATTATTACTTCCCTTCAAACTTGATTAATACACGTTGTTTTGATTGTGTAAAACCGCGCATTAGTGTACGAATCGCTTGTGCTGTATTGCCAGATTTACCAATCAATCCGCCAAGGTCGCTCTCTTGCACACGTACTGTGAATGTGATAACTTTGCCTTCAACAACTTCGTCAATCTCTAGCGCTTCAACGTTCTTTATCAAAGGCTTGACTAGGTATTCAAGTACTTCTTTCATAATTGCCTACCTACTTATTAATTTTTCTTTTTCTTGTTGTTTGTCTTTGTAGGAGTCTTGCCTGTAGATTCGATGATACCTGCAGTTTGCAATACACTCTTTGCTGTTTCAGTTGGTTGAGCACCTACTGACAACCATTTCTTAGCCTTTTCAGCGTCAATCTTGATTGATGCTGGAACAGTCTTAGGGTCGTATGTTCCGATTTGCTCAATAACCTTCTTGTCACGAGCTGAACGAGAATCTGCTACCACTACTCTGTAGAATGGTGAGTGATTGTCTCCTAGTCTTGTAAGTCTAATTCTTACTGCCATAATTTTCCTCCATTTGTGTTTTTATATACTCGAGTCGCCTCGTTATATAGCTTTACTTAAATAATCTGCCCATTAGTTTTTTGTTTTTGAATTGTGACATCATCTTTTTGCTGTCGTCAAACTGCTTGAGTAGTTTGTTGACGTCTGGCACTGTAGTTCCGCTACCTTGGGCTATACGCTTCCTACGGCTACCATTGATAATCGCTGGGTCACGTCTTTCGGCTGGGGTCATTGATTGAATGATTGCCTTTTGACGAGCTAGTTGCTGTTCGTCCACGTCACCCACTTTGACCTTGCCACTCAGTCCCGGTATCATGCCAATAACGTTTTGCAGTCCGCCCATTTTTTTGAGATTCTCCATCTGTTTGAGATAGTCTTCAAAAGTAAAAGCATTCTGCATGAACTTACGTTCCATCTCTTTGGCTTCCTGCTCGTCGACTGCCTCTTGGGCTTTGTCGATAAGTGTCAGCACGTCACCCATGCCTAGTATCCTAGATGCTATGCGGTCTGGGTGGAATGGCTCTAAATCAGTTAGTTTCTCGCCTACACCGCAAAACTTGATAGGTTTGCCAGTAGTGGCACGAATACTGAGTGCCGCACCGCCACGAGTGTCACCATCTATCTTGGTAAGTATGACACCTGTGATGTCTAGCGCTTCATTGAATGACTTGGCAACATTGACTGCATCTTGACCTGTCATTGAGTCTATTACAAGCAGTATCTCGGTAGGCTCGCTGACTCTCTTGATTTCCTTAATCTCGGTCATCAACTCTTCGTCAACGTGCATACGTCCTGCCGTATCAATGATGACGGTGTCTAGTTGGAACTTACGTGCATAGTCAATCGCTTCTTGGGCTGTCTTGGCTGGGTGTTGAGTGCCCCTTTCAAGCACATCTACATTGATACTCTTGGCTAGCACTTTGAGTTGGTCAATCGCCGCTGGTCTGTGAGTATCACCCGCTACCAAGAGTGGCTTTTTGCCCGATTTACGTAAATGCAAGGCAAGTTTGCCTGTCATGGTAGTCTTACCACTACCCTGCAAGCCACACATTAGTATTACTGTAGGTAGTTTTGGACTGACAGCCAACTTTTCGTTGGCTTCGCCCATGAGAGCTGTCAACTCGTCACGAACTATCTTGATGACTTGTTGACCTGGGGTCAATGACTTCAAGATGTCTTCGCCAACTGCCTTCTCGCTGACCTTGGCGATAAACTCTTTGGCCACTTGATAGTTGACGTCAGCTTCCAAGAGTGCTACTCGCACTTCACGCATTGCTTCCTTAATCTCCAACTGAGTAAGCTTGCCCTTGTGAGTAAGCTTGGAGAATATATGATTTAATCTTTCGCTAAGTCCACTGAATATTGACATAATATACTCCTTACTCTATTGAATTATTTTGGTCTACAATGCCCAAAATGTGTGCAATCTGTGTCAATGCATCACTTGGTCGATTTTTTACGATTTGCTCAATTTTTTGTACTTTCTCGCAAAACTTTAGGGCATTTTCGTAATGGTCGAGTGCTTGGATAGCGCTATCTAGGCAACACTTCACCGCTTGGCGAGTGATATGCTGGTCTTCAGCTATCTCTGCAAGTGACAGATTGTCCACGAAATACAACTCAAACACGTCTTGTTGCTTGTCGGTGAGCAAATCTCTATACACTGCATACAAATTGTTATAGTAATCTGTCTTGGCTATATTCATTTGTCACCCCTGTAAAGTAAAAATACTTAACAGCACTACTATACTCTCATTTAGTAATACTGTCAAGTATTTTTTATAAAATATTATCCACAAAATGTTCTGCGTCAAACTCACGAATGTCGTCAACCGTTTCGCCATTGCATAGGAACATGATAGGAATATTGAGTTCGTTTAGTATAGGGAAAGCAATACCACCCTTGGCTGTGCCGTCTAGTTTGGTCAAAACAATGCCGTCAATACGAGCGCTTTCCTTAAATGCTTTGACTTGAGCTACAGAGTTCTGTCCAATGCTGGCATCTAGCGCGATTAGGCTGAGACGCATCGCTTCTGGAAAACGTTTCTCGACAATGCCGTCCATCTTCTGCAATTCTGCCATGAGATTGGTCTTGGTATGCAGTCTGCCTGCCGTGTCGACAATAAGCACGTCCACATTCTTTGCCTTAGCTGACTCTATAGCATCAAACACCACACTCGCTGGGTCAGCACCTTCGCCTTGTGCTACAATGCGCACTTTGAGTCGATTTGCCCACATAGTGAGTTGCTCGCTAGCAGCAGCACGGAAGGTATCCCCTGCTGCTAGGAGTACACTTTTCTTATTTTTGTTGAAATAATTGGCAAGTTTGGCAATAGTGGTAGTTTTGCCTACACCATTGACACCTATTACAGTGATGACTAGCGGATATTTGTATTCGATATCATTCTCTGGCAAATGCTCTAAAAGAATATCTTTCAAAAGTTCTCTGCAGTCGTCTGCTTTCTTAATTTTGTCATGCTTGGCTCTATCACGAAGTTCGTCAATAATGTCTTCGGCGAGCATTACCCCCATGTCGCTGGCGATGAGTTGCTCGGTTAGTTCGTCATAAAACTCTTCTGTGAGCTCTTTTTTACGTCCAAAAAGTCTAGCAAAAAGTCCCATTAATTAGCCTCCTTGTCTAGTTTGTCAGCCACATCTGCAAGCGATACTGATACTGTACGTGACACACCTTTTTCTTCCATAGTCACACCATACAAGCTGTGTGCGAGTTCCATGGTTGGCTTACGGTGAGTGATGACAATAAATTGTGTAATGGCTGAGAATCTATGTAAGTATTTGGCGAAACGCTCAACGTTGGCATCGTCTAGCGCCGCCTCAATCTCGTCTAGCAAGCAGAAAGGCATAGCTTTGAGTTTCAAGATTGCGAATAGTATTGCAATCGCTGTAAGAGCCTTTTCACCACCAGAAAGTAGTGTAATACTCTGCAACTTTTTGCCAGGTGGCTCTGCGACAATGTCTACACCAGCACTGAGTGGGTCTTGTGGGTTGTCCAACAACTCAAGTCTAGCATTACCGCCGCCAAAGAGCTCCTTAAATACTTCGGTAAAGTTTTTGTTGATTTTGTCAAATTCTGTATTGAACTTGGTAGTCATTTCTTGAGTTAGGTCATTGATGGCTGACACGGTGTCTGCTTCCGCTTTCTCTAGGTCGCCAATCTGTTGTGTAAGGTCGATATATCTCGCATTCTCACTCTCAAACTGCTCAATAGCCGATACGTTGACTGAGCCAAGAGCATTGATTTTGGTCTTGAGTTTGCTGATAGAGATTGCTCCTTGTTTGGCATCATATTCTGCATCTTTGAATGGCAAGCAGTCGCTATATACCATAGAGTATTCTTCGTATATACGTTCTTGCAACGCTTCTATATCTGCATCAAACTTCTGCATGCGATTTTCTTCTTGCAATACTCTATTTTGTAGACGTGCAAGTTCTGCTTGTGCATTGGTCTTCTGCTCATCTAGAGCACGTATCTCGTGATTGAGTGTCGCCTTAAACTCGTCAAAGTGACGTACTCGGTCTTCCGCTTCTGCCAACTTCTGCTTGATAAGCACACTTTCGGTGTCATTCATGCTCTCTGTCTGCATAGTGAAAGCTTCGTTGTATATCTTATTCTGCTCTTCAGCATCTCTTCTAGCCTTGGCAAGCACTTCCTTGTTGGCTTCGATTTCTGCCTGCAAAGTAAGGATTCGAGTATTGATATTACGCAACTTCTCTTCTGTCTCTGCTATCTTAATCTTTATAGCAGTCATCTCGTCACTGAACCTATCTCTTCTGGCCTTGAGCTCTGCAAATAGTGACTGACGTGTCGTCATCTCTTCGTCCGCTGTGGCGAAACCATCTTGACCGCCGTCTACGTCAAGGCTGTCAAGGTGCTCGTTGAGTTCGTTGATGGCGATGATAATTTGCTCTACGAAAGTCTCTTTGTCAGCAATGTCGTTTTCGATTTGCTTTTGTTTCTCGAGCAGATTCTCGTGGATACTAGACAAACTACTCATCTCTATCTTGGCACTGCTTAGGCTTTCATTGACTTCGTTGATTTGCTCGGTCAAACACTCTTTTGCCTTTTGCAATTTGGCGAGATTGTCAATGTTGACTGCAATGTCTTTCTTAAGATTGTTGACCATTGCAATGCAATTATTGATTTCTGTCTCTTTACCTAGAATGCTGACGTCATTGGACTTTTTGCTACCACCGGTCATTGTGCCTTGTGGTGACAAAATGTCGCCTTCTAGTGTGACAATACGGAAAGAATATCCGCTGGCTTTGGCGATGGATACCGCATTTTCTAGAGTGTCAACTATGGCTGTAGCACCTAGCAGACTGCTGATGGCCTTTTCGTATGCCTTGTCGTACTTGATTAGGTCACTAGCCACTCCTAGACAGCCCGCATAGTTGCGAACCCTGTTGTACTCTGGACTGATTCCTCGAGCCTTGACTGATGTGAGTGGCATAAATGTAGCACGGCCTGCATGAGTTGATTTGAGATAATCTACCAATGCTTGAGCCTTTCGTTCATCTGCTGTGACGATATTTTGAATACTGCTACCTAAAGCCATTTCGATAGCGGTTTGGTATTTTTGTGGTACTTCGATAAGTGCGCCTACTACACCCATGATATTGCTCTTGAGCATTGAGTTGGTAGCACTATCTTTGAGTAGTCGCTTGACAGCATAGCCGTAGCCTTCATACTCTGCCTGCAATGACTTGAGAAGAGCAATTTTATTCTCTAGATTGCTCAAAGACAACTTGTTTTCATTGACTTTTTGTGTCAAAGTGGTGATATTTGTATCATATTCTACCATTTGATATGTCTTGTCTTGCAATGCTTTTGTATCGTTATCGATACGATTTTGAGTATTTTGGATACGTGCTCGACTTGATGCGATAAACTCTGCATTGGCGGTCAAACTTCTACGCAAAACTTCCAATGCTCGCTCTTCTTGAGATTTGTTTTGATTGAGTGCATCTATCTTGGCACTAGCACCGCTAGCACTGGCCTTAATCTCTGCCAACTTGGTGAGTGATGCCAACATACTACGTTGATTGCTCTGCTCTACACCTTCTGCTTCGGTTAGGGATTCAACCACTTCTAGATATTTGTCGTTGATTTTCTCAGCTTCACTCTTTTGAGTATTGAGAATGGCGAGTTGCTTATCTCTCTCTTGTGTTAGAGTGTCTAGCATTTGAGCTCGTTGCTGTGCTTCTATCTCATACTTTTCGAGAAGTTCTTGACTACGAGTGGACTGCTCTTTTAGGTGGCTTAGTCGCTCGTTGAGCAAGTTTTGCTCACCTTGACGCTTCTCTAGGCTGACTGTGTACTGCAAAATATCATCACGAATTAATGCAATCGTGCGGTCAGTTTTGCTGATTTCGTCCATATTTGAGTCGTATTTGATTTGCAATGTAGAAAGGTCATTTTCCTTAATAGCTGCTGCTTCTTGCAAGCCTTGAAGTTTGTCCAAAATCTCTTGCTTGGACTGGTTGGCATGGTCAACTGTGTATAGGTAGTTGTTGATTTCCAAACCTTTCAACTCGCCCTTGTACTGCAAATATAGTTTAGCATCTTCGCTTTGTTTTTTCAAAGGTCCAATTTGACGTTCAATCTCTAGAGTGATGTCTTTTAGACGTGTCATGTTGTCACGATAACGTTCTAGTCTACGTTCACTCTCAAGTTTCTTCGCCTTAAACTTACTAATGCCTGCCGCATCTTCAAATATACTACGTCTATCTTCTGGCTTGGAGTTGATAATCTCGTCCACCTTGCCTTGTCCAATGATAGAATATCCGTCACGACCAATACCGCAGTCGTATAGAAGGTCGGTAATGTCTTTGAGTCGGCATTGCTTCTTGTTGATATAATACTCACTCTCACCAGAGCGGAAAAGTTTACGTGTGATACTGATTTCGTCATATTCGACATTGAACCACTTGTTTGTATTGTCAAAAACAATGGTCACTTCACAATAACTGAGTTTTTTTCTCTTTTCAGTACCTGCAAAAATAACGTCTTGCATTGACTTACCACGCAAGGTCTTACTACTCTGCTCACCCAACACCCAACGGATAGCATCACCGACATTACTTTTGCCACAACCATTTGGTCCAACAATAGCCGTAATACCGCCGTCAAAGTTGATTGAGATTTTGTCTGCAAAGGATTTGAATCCAATGAGTTCTAGTTGCTTAAATGCGTTCATTATTTATCCTTATTTTAGAAATAATTTTGTCAATTACTTGTATATCATAACAAATCTAAACTTTTTTTCAAAACAATTTTGGGCATTTTTTGGCATTATTGATTGAGCCAATCGTCCAAATCTGCTTCAAAAACGAGTTTTATGCCTAGATTTTGTGCTTTTGTGAGTTTACTGCCCGCATCAGCACCGACCACCACAAAGTCAGTCTTGGCACTGACACTGCCTGTCACATTTGCGCCTTTTTTCTGCAAAATGTCAGTTAGTTCGTTACGTTTATACTTTTCAAGAGTGCCAGTAAGCACTATGGTTTTACCTGCAAAGAATGCTGACTGGTCACTAGCATTGGCATATTGAATGACAACACCTAATTCAATGAGTTTGTTGATATTTTTGATATTATTTTCGTCAGCAAAATACTCTATAACCGACTGAGCCATGATTTCGCCAAAATCATAAATGGCAGTCAACTGCTCCAGTGTGGCATTGATTAGGTTGTCTAGAGTGGCAAAGTTTTTGCTGAGTACATAGGCACTCTTTTTGCCAATATTGAGTATACCAAGTGAGAATATGAAGTTGGCAAAGTCTACTTTTTTGCTCTTTTCTATGCCGTCTAGCAGATTGATAGCTTTTTTGTCCTTGAAAAGTGGTAGTTTGAGCAAGTCGTCCAAAGTGAGTGTGTACAACTGATATGGGAATGCGATATCATACTCGCTATTGAGTACGGCGATAGTCTTTTCGCTAAGGCCGGTAATATTCATGGCATCACGACTACAGAAATGTGTCAATCTATCTGTAATCTGCTCCAAGCAGTGCTGTTCGTTGCGACAAAATAGATTCGCCCCTATCTCGACAAGCGGATAATCACAGCACGGACAAGTGGCGGGCGCAGAGATATCAATAGCGTCTGCGCTACGTTCTGCTAGCCCCATAATCTCTGGTATAACTTCGTTGCTTCTTCGTACAAACACTCTACTATTGATGCTGACATTCTTTTTCCTTATATCGCCCATATTGTTGAGTGTAGCACGAGAAATGGTCGCACCAGCCAATTCTACTGGCTCTAGGCAAGCGATTGGGGTAATTTTACCCGTCCTACCCACTTGCCAAATAACGTCTTTGAGTGTGGTACTGACTTCTTCTGCTTCAAACTTAAATGCCATAGCCCAACGTGGAAACTTGGCAGTAAAACCAAGCGCATCACGTGTGGATTGCTCTACCACTTTGACCACAACTCCATCAATAAGTATGTCGTAGTTTTTCTTCTCTTGGTCTATCTGTTGGATTCTATCCCAAATCTTATCAATATCTGCCGTGATAAGCACGTCTTTTTCTACATCAAAGCCGTTATCACGTAAAAAGGCTAGCATCTCTGTCTGTGTATCAATACTGCTGTCGTCTATATGCTCTATAGCATACAAGAATGCAGATAGATTACGACTAGCAGTCACTTTTGGGTCAAGATTGCGAAGTGCGCCTGCCGCTGCATTACGTGGATTTTTGAGTGGTTCGTCTGCTTTTAGATTGTAGGCTCTAAAGGCACTATTAGTCATCATCACTTCGCCACGTACGGTCACTTCGCCCTTGTAGTCTATGGTTTGTGGCACGTTTTTGATGGTCCTAACTTGTGCGGTCACGTCTTCGCCTATTGTGCCATTACCACGTGTACCTGCTCGCACCATGACACCATGTTTGTAGTCAATGACAATGCTCAATCCGTCATATTTGTATTCTAGTGAAAACTTTGTGTCTGGGTAAGACTTTTTAATATCGTCCGCCCATTTTATCAATGCTTCTCTTGTGCGACATTTACTAAGGCTGTACATTGGATATTTGTGCTTGTATTTAGTGAATCCTGCCAAAATGGTGTCGCCCACTTTTTGTGTTGGGCTGTCAGCCAAAACAATACCACTCTCTTGCTCTAATTCTACAAGGCGGTCATAGAGTGCGTCCCACTCTTTGTCAGATATGGTTGGCTTGTCAAGAGTGTAATAGTTATAATTGGCTTCTACAATCTTGGCAATTAAGGCTTGCATTTCGCTGACAACGTCCATAAATCTCCTTATTCTGTCACCAATGTAATTGGCGCATAGTCTAATGATAATACTTTTACACCAAATGCGTCAAATGCTATTGACACGGTGCCGTTTTGCATTGTGGAAGCATTGTCCACAATCTTACCCCTACCGAAGTGTGGGTGGTATACTTGTGCTCCAATAGTTGCCTTATCTCTAGCCAAACGTACTTGGCTTTCTGGCTTGGCTTGTGCACGTTGTAATGTGTTTAGTTTGCCGAATATCTCTGTGATTTCTACTCTTTTCTTTGGCTTGATGAGTTGCATTTCTTTTAGGAAACGGCTCGGTATTTGAATATCTCTCTTGCCATACATATATCTGCTGTTGGCACTAGTGATAAATAGTTGCTTCTTGGCACGAGTGACTGCCACATACATAAGACGTCTTTCTTCTTGCATATCATTTTCGTCACCCATACGTATGATTGGGAATACCTTCTCTTCTGCGCCTACTACAAACACCACGTCAAACTCTAGGCCTTTGGCTGAGTGAACTGTGGCAATAGTCACACTTTCACTGCCGTCGTCATTGTCAATGTCGCTCATGAGTGTTATGCTCTCTACATAGTTGGAAATAGTAGCATCGGCATTGTTTTCGTCAAACTCTTGGATAGACTGCACAAGTGAGTCAATGTGCATAAGTCTATCGATATCTTCCTTATCTTTAGGGTCAAAAGCATTCTTGATACCGGCACGTTTGATGGCATAGTCGGCAAACTCACCTAGTGGCATGCTATCAGCATTGGCACGTAATTCTCTTAAGCAATCTCTAAGCGGTATCACTTTGGTCACCAATGCACTTGGTAGGTCGTATTTATCGATATTGTCTATCACTTCACTGAGTGTAATATTTTGGTTGTGCACGATAGCTAGCATTTTGTCTAGGCTGACTGCACCAATACCACGTTTTGGGAAGTTGATACAACGTATCAGGCTCTGCTCATCACGTGGGTTGCACACCGCAACAAAATATGACATAGCATTCTTGATTTCCGCACGTTCAAAAAACTTGAATCCACCAAAAATCTTGTGTGGCACATTGTATGCGAGCAACTTCTCTTCAAACGGACGTGACAAGGCATTGAGTCGCATGAGTATCGCCATATCGCCATAACTTGTGCCTTGGCGATGCATCTCAAGTATTCTACGTACGACATAGTCAGCTTCACTCTGCTCGTCATATGCGCTCTCATAAAAGACGTCGTTGCCTGTCTCGTTGTGAGTATAAAGCGTCTTGTCTAGTCGTTGGCTGTTGTTTTTGATAAGCATATTCGCTTTTTCGATAATGTTTTTGGTGCTACGATAGTTCTCTTCCAACTTAAATACTTGGCAGTTGGCAAAATCTTTGGTGAAGTTGAATAGGTTGGAAATATTCGCCCCACGCCAGCCATAGATAGATTGGTCTTCGTCGCCTACTACCAAAATATTGCCATATTTGTTGGCTATTAGTCTAACGATATCATATTGAGCCTTGTTGGTGTCTTGAAACTCGTCAACGTGTATGTATTTGTATTTCTCTTGCACACTTTCCAACACCGTTGGGTTGTCTTTGAGTAGACGGAAACAATTGACCAGCAAATCGTCAAAATCCATGGCATTGTTTTTAATTAATGCTTGTGAGTATAGCCTGTAGCCGTCATACACCTTTTTCATCTCTTGCAAATAACTATATGTCTGCACATACTTGTCCAAAGGCATATTTTCGTTCTTGATATTTGAAAAATGGAAGCGCAATTTATCTCTTGTTTCTTCGTCTTCTATATTGAGTTGAGTAAATACGTCTTTGAGTATTTTGTTGCGGTCGCTGTCACTATAGATTGTGAAGTTGGCATTGTATTCTGGCAGATAACTGATATATTGTCGCAGAAGCCTAGCACACAATGAGTGGAATGTGCACACCGTCACAGCATCACCGCCTGGCGCTAAAATATTGACACGTTCACGCATCTCGCCTGCTGCTTTATTGGTAAAAGTAATAGCCAAGATATTCCATGGCATTACCCCTTTGTCTGTAATAAGGTAGGCAATTCTGTGGGTCAAAAGCCTTGTCTTGCCACTGCCTGCGCCTGCAGAAACCATTACCGCACCTTCTGTGCAGGTCGCTGCTTGGTATTGTTCTTTGTTTAGCAAATTAGAATAGTCCATAATTTCTCCATTAGCATTATACCAAAACACCAAAAAATTGGCAAAGAAAAAAGCACCAATCAAGGTGCTTTTATTCAATTAAGACAATGCAAGTGTTCCATTACCAGTAATAGACACTATGTATCTGCCTTGGCTATCTGGTATTAAACCAAATTATTATTCGCCATTTGTCAAAAAATGTTTTATTTGACTACAAAAAAGGTGGTGGAAAATTGGAAAACTCAAAGTTTTGACTCATTCGACAAAATCAGTCAAAACAAGACAGGCAAAACATTTGATTTTCGGCAAAAAAATGCATTATCATAAAGCTACGTCCAAAATGACGGACGCAAAAGGAGAAACTCAATGAAGAAAGAAACAAATGCATTGAAAGTATTAGCGAAAGAGGCGAAGAATAGAATGAAAATGTATGCACGTAGCAGTCTGCACAATCCATACAAGACAAGTGTCATGAGCAAGGAAGACTGCGAATTGTACAACAAGGTGTGCAAGATACTCTCACGTGACAATATCACCACCAATCCAATCAATGAGCTGATCGACAAAGAATATTACGAAAGGCTCTCTCCTGACGCAAGGCAGAGATACATATTATACCTTAGTGACAAATATCTAGCACTAAAGGCGAGATACTACCAAGAAAAAACGTCAAATATTGGCTAAAAGACTTGACAATAGGCGATTTGTGTGGTAAGTTATAAAAAGTTTAGACATTAAAAGGCGGTGAAAAAGTTGAGTACAGTTAAGGTTGGTGAAAACGAATCTTTGGAAAGCGCATTGAAGCGTTTCAAGAGAAAATGCCAAAAGGACGGCATCATCGGCGACCTTCGTAAGAAAGAAGCTTACGTTAAACCTGGCGTTGCTAGAAAGTTGAAATCTGAAAACGCTCGTAAGCGTGCCGCTAAGAAAAATAGATATTAAAAAATCGCACCAAATGGTGCTTTTTTTATTAAAAAACACAAGTTTGGACTTGTGTTTATTTTTTATTGCAACGAATATTTTCGCTCAATTTCTCGCCACCCAATAAGTGTATGTGTAGGTGTGGCACTTCTTGTCCGCCGTCAGAGCCTTGGTTGATAATCACTCTGTAGCCCTTTTCTAGTTCCCACTCTGTGTAGTGTGCGCCGATTCTATTCATTATCTCGCCCACATTCTTGGCTTCGCCTATGGTTTCGACATGACCTTTTGGTATAGCCAAAAGGTGTATCTTGGCTCTTGGGTTGATATCTCTAATGACGAAAAACAACTCGTCTTCGTACACTCTTGGTGAAGGAATTTCACCTTTTTCTATCTTACAAAACAAACAATCCATAATTTTCTCCTATATTTGACATACTAGGCAATCATCTTCCATGCCTACTGCCTTGACTTGTATTATCTGATTGACCACATTGTCGCTAGTGACAAACTTGACTCGTAAATAGTTGTCCGTATAGCCATATGCTACTCCGCATACATATTCTTCGACCAAAACTTTGTGCTCTACCCCAACATTGTCATTCAAGACTTGCTGACGACACTCCTTGTCAATGCCTTCCAAGACTTTTACTCGTGCCCTTGCTATTTCGGTTGGCACTTTTTCGCCCTGCAATTTGGTTGCGCTAGTGCCTGCTCTCACACTGTATGGGAATGCGTGCACGTGTGCAAACTTGACTTGCTTGCACAATTCAACACTATCTTGAAATCTCTCTTCCGTTTCGTCTATAAAACCAGTAATGATATCTGTGGTGAAAACTGCACGCCTGCCAAAATATCTCTTGATAAGATTGACACTATCGATATACTGCTGACGAGTGTATTTGCGATTCATTTTTTTGAGCACATGGTCGTTGCCACTTTGCAACGAGATGTGGAAACTTGGTGCAAAGTTTTGGCTTGTGCTAAGGTATTTTACCAATTCTTCACTAATAATGCGTGGCTCTAGCGAACCTATGCGAAATCTCACACCGCACTTGTCTACTGCTTTGACAAGGTCTAGCATAGCAGGACGTCCGTCTATGCGGTAGTCACTGATATCTATACCTGTCAGTACAATCTCTTGACAATGTGTTGCACTAATCTCGGCTATTATATCGTCTAGATTTCTGCTCCTTGACCTACCACGTAGGTATGGAATAATACAATAAGAACAGAAATTGTTGCACCCATCTTGCACTTTGATATATTGTCTAGACACAGTGTCTTTGGCATAAGGTGTGTGGGTGTATGCCAATGGGTGTGCATATGGCTCCAATTGTGACTGCTGAATGAGTGACAATATATTTTCCTTGCCTACAGTACCTATCACACTATGAGCGCCTTTAGTAGTAAACTGCTTGGGATTGTGCTGACTGGCGCAACCGCAAACGATGACTTTGGCATTAGGATTGATAGATAGCGCCTTGCTATGCATTTGGCGAGATTTTTTCTCACTCATAGCCGTCACAGCACACGTGTTGAGTACATATATGTCCGCAGGCACAAATCCTTCAGTCACTTCATAGCCAGCATTCTCCAGAATATTCATCATGGTACGGGTCTCATATTCGTTGACCTTGCAACCAAGTGTAATGATGCTTACTTTTTGCATAATTTAACCTTTTGTATTTTTTAGGCTGGCGATAGCAGACTTGATGTCTTTTGCCTTATATATATAACTGCCCACCGCCAAAATGTCTGCTCCGCTCTTCCATATAGCAGAGCAAGTTTTGTCATTGACTCCGCCGTCTACGCTGATAAGTAGGTTTGGTGATGCTTTTCTCAAGGCACGCACCTTGTCCAACGCACTTTCGTCAAACTTCTGTCCGCCTGCGCCAGCCTTAACTGCTAGTACAAGTACACTATCCACACTGCTTAAGTATGGGTATATAACTTCTACATCTGTTTCTAGGTCTAGAGCCAAACCCGCATAGATGCCTGCTTTATGTATCTTGCGAAGAGCATTTTTTAGTCTTTTTTCGCTCTTGAAGGCTTCCACATGCATAGTTATCATGTTGGCGCCTGCTTTGGCATAATATTTTATCAGTTTGTGTGGTTTTTCGCACATGAGATGCACGTCAAGGAAAAGATTGGTATTCTGCTTCACCGCCACCATGTGCGTATAGTCTATGGTTTTGTTAGGCACAAACTTGCCGTCCATAATGTCCACATGGTAGGCATATGCGCCTGCTGATTCCACCTTTTTGGCATAAGCAATCTGGTCGTCTATATTTTGTCCTGCTGGCAATGATGAAACTGAGATTTTTTTGGTTTTCATACATTTTCTCCTTGCATTTTTCTCTTGTTGCGAAGTTGTCCGCATGCACTTTGTATATCTGCGCCATGACTAGCTCTAAGTGTGGCAGATAGTCCTGCTTTTGTTAGTTTGCCTACGAAAGCATAGGCTTTCTTTTGTGCTGGGCGTATAAACTTACTATCATATGGATTGATGCATATTACGTTGAAATGCACTAACATACCTTTGAAAGTCTTGGCGAGTTCACGCACTGCATCGTCACTATCATTTACCCCTTCGATAAGAGTGTACTCAATGACTGCACGTCTGCCTGTCGTGGATATGTACTTTTTGAGTGATGCGACAATGTCTGCTATCTTATACTTGTTGGCTATAGGCATGATGGTTCGGCGAATGGTGTCATTAGGTGCATGAAGAGAGATACACAATGTCACGTCTAGGTCGAGTTTTCTCAAATCTTCTATCTTCTCAACTAGTCCGCAGGTGCTGAGTGAGATATTGCGCATTGAGATACCAAATCCCCTGTCGTCATTCACTTGGTGCAAAAATGATATCACATTGTCAAAGTTGTCTAATGGTTCGCCACTACCCATGAGCACAATGTTGGTAAAATTACGTTCTGTAGCCTTGCCATTATCTGCATTGATAAGTGCTATAATGCTTAACATTTCACCATTGGATAGATTGCGAATAAGTCCGTCTAGAGTACTAGCGCAAAACTTACAGCCCATGCGACAGCCTACTTGAGTTGACAGACAAATGGTATTGCCATAAGATTGCTTCAAAAACACACTCTCTACAACGTGGCCGTCAGTTAGGCTAATGAGATATTTTTTGGTGCCGTCTTCTTGTGAAGTGACTACTTCTTTGATTTTGACCGGCTTCAAGATATACTCTTGAGCCAACTCTACTCTCAACTCTTTTGGCAAGTTGGTGCAGTCATAATAGTCTTTTGACTGAATAATCGCCTTGTACAACTGCTCTGCTCTAAACTTTGGCAAGCCTTTGTCTTGTGCAAGGTCAATAATCTCTTGATAATTTAAGTCTGCCAATATTTTCATGACATCACCTCGCCCACTTGCACACGAGCTCCATTGAGATAGTCACGTGCTGGCATCATTTTTTTGCCTGCAGGTTGCACTCGTGTTAGGTTGACTGCCCCCTTTCCACAAGCGACTATCAGTCCCGCCTTGTTGGCTTGCATTACTTCACCAGCAGGTACGTTGTCTGGATTGTCACACTCTGTAGCAAAGCCAATTTTGAATACCGCATCTCTAAACATACAATATGCCATTGAGTATGGGTTGTTGCCACGTATAAAGTTGACTATCGTCTTGGCATCTTGTGTCCAATCAATACGACTATCTTTGATAAGGTGTGTATTGGTGGATTGGTCGTCATTCTGCTTTTGCCTATTAGCCATATAATAGTCTATATCATCCAAAACCTTGAGCAATGCACTCGCACCCACATTGGCCATGCGGTCAAATAACTCTAGTGCGGTGTCTGTATCCAATATTTCAAACTCTTGCTGATACAAAATATCGCCTGTGTCCATGCCTATATCGCTCTGCATAATGGTCACGCCTGTTGTCTTTTCGCCGTTGAATAGTGCTGTCTGTACCGGTGTTGCACCCCTGTATTTTGGAAGCAATGAGCCGTGCACGTTGATAACACCATATTTCGCTAGGTAGAGTATATTTTCTCTCAACATTTGACCAAAACTTGCAGTCACCAGCACATCTGGATTCAATGCTTTGACATCGGCTTCACCTTCTTTGCTGACACTCTTGTATTGCAAAACTGGTATATCGTGAGCCAAGGCATATTTCTTGACTTCGCACATTTCAAGCCTATTGCCACGACCTACTGGCTTGTCTAGACTGCAAACAACACCCACCACTTCGTGAGTGCTATTGTACAATGCCTCTAGCACTGTCGTTGAGAAATTGTTATTGCCTAAAAATACTACTCTCATAAACTTCCTCTAAAATGACAAAAGTCCGCCCTAAAAAGCGGAATTGTCTTTATCTCTTTTTCTTCTTAACTTCGTTGTCTGGAATGGCTTTGTCTATATACAAAATGCCTTCCAAATGGTCATATTCGTGACACACCGCTTGAGCACAAAAGCCTTCTGTAGTGTACGTAAATGGTGAGCCAAAGCGGTCGTATGCACGTACGGTCACTTGTTTTGGTCTGCAGACGTATGCCCAGCGGTCTTTGACTGACAAGCAACCTTCTTTGTTAACTTGCTCTCCCTTGGTGTCTACTATCTCTGGGTTGACAAACTCCATGAGTGCGCCATTGGCATAAGTGATAAATACACGTTTGAGCACGCCAACCTGCACCGCCGCCAAACCAGCGCCGTCTTGGTCAAAAAGTGTATCTCTCATATCGTCCAAAAGCTCGTGCAAAGACTCGTCAAAGTGCTCTACTTTGCGTGATTTTTTACGAATAAACTCATCTGTTGATAATACTATATCTCTAACTGCCATAATTAATTACCTTATATTCCTTGGGTTGTTCTCTATAAATATACTAACCTTCCCTTTAGGCATTATATCACAAATGGTATGTATTTTGCAAGTGATGTCGTCATTTAATGCATATCTTATGATAATTTGATACCTAAACTTGTTTTGAATGCGCTTAATTGGTGACGGCATGGCTTGTAGATTGTAGATTTGTTTGCCAAACTCTGTCTTTAGACTCATAAGTGGCTCAATGATAGATTTTATGGTCTTTTTTGCCAACAAGTCATCTTCACTTGTCACTAGTACTCTAATGATATTGCTAAATGGTGGAAATTGTGTAGTTTGACGCACATTGACTTCGTGTTCGTAAAAAGACTTGTAGTCATAATTTCTTGCCAGTCTATACACATAGTGCCTTGGCGCATATGTCTGCAAGAAAACTTGACCTTGTCCACCCTTTCTACCTGCTCTTCCTGCTACTTGAGTGACGAGTTGGAAGGTGGTTTCTGTGGCACGATAGTCGTTGGTAAATAGGCTAACGTCTGCATCAATGATGCCTACCAAGTTTACTGCTTCAAAGTCATGCCCTTTGGCTATCATCTGTGTACCGACCAAGATGCCCGGATTGCTTGCGCCAAAAGCGGAAAGGATTTTTTCGTGTCCATTTTTGCCACGTGTGGTGTCATTATCCATTCTAAATATCGGCACTTCTGGGAAGATGTTTTGCAATTCTTCTACAATTCGCTGTGTGCCAGTCGCACCATACCTTATGTAATGGCTATGACAATTTGGGCACTCGGTTAGAGCATAAAAACGTTTACCACAATAGTGACATTTGAGTTGTTCGTCTTCCTTATGGTATACAAGCGCTATGTCGCAATCGCTACATTTGGCTAGATAGCCACAATCTCTACACATCATAAAACTCGCCCAGCCACGTCTATTGACAAAGAGCATGACTTGTTTTTGGTCTGTAATGGCTTGCTTAATAGCAGAAAGAAGCGGTGCTGAAAAGCATGATGTGTTGCCGTCCATGACTTGCCCTACCATATCAACTATATGAAAGTCTGGCAAGGTGGCATTGTTGGTACGCTTGGTGAGTTCGAGAAGTACGAACTCTCCGCTTTTGGCTTTGTGATAGTCTTCTATCTTGGGGGTAGCACTGCCCAAAACAAGCGGACAATGATTATACTTAGCACGTAGTTGAGCGACAAAGCTGGTCTCAAAACGTGGATTGTTTTCGCTAGTATAACTGCTATCATGCTCTTCGTCTATAATTATAGCACCAAGATTTTCTAGTGGTGCAAAAATAGCACTTCTAGCGCCTAGGGCAACTCTTGCCTTACCTTCACGAAGACGTTTCCATTGTTCGTACTTTTCGCCAGCACTGAGTCTACTGTGCAATACTGCTACATCATCACCAAATCTATCGTGAAATCTATTCAGCATCATAGGTGTAAGAGAGATTTCTGGTACGAGCATAATGGCAGTCTTGCCTTGTGCCAAAGCATGCTCAATGACGTGCAAATATACTTCTGTCTTGCCACTACCGGTAATACCGTGAAGTAAATAAGTTTGTGGTTTGGTTATAATAGATTCGTAAGCCGTCTTTTGCTCTGGTGTGAGAGTGATAGTACATGGTTTTCGCTCGAAAGAGTTTTGCATTCTACTCACAACTTGTTGTCTTTGTTTTAGAGCGCCCTTTTCTACAGCGCCATTGACTACTGCACGTGAAAAGCGAGTCAACAGCAGAGACAAATCTTTCTCGCCTGTCGCATAAATATATTGGACAAGTTCGACTTGTTTTTTAGCTCTACCCACACTAGCGACCGCTTCCGCTTCGTCCATGTCTCCTACGGTGATGACAGTCTTGTGAATGTCGTTGACTTTGTTGTCACGAAGTTCGCTAGGTAAAATGAGTTTGAAGATATCATTCCTACGCAAAAAATATTTGTTAGCCAACTGCTCGCTAACAAATAAAAACTCATCACTAATTGCGAGTGTATCGTCAAGGACTTTTTTGATAGGTTTGAGCGAACCATCATAATCGCTGGCATCACTCTCGCCCACCACCGTGCCTTGCAAAAGTCTATTCGCAAATGGCACTAAAACTCGACTGCCAATTTTGATAGCAGTATCGTACTCATAGTCAAACACTCTGTCCACATTGTCGTTGGACACGTCAACTATAACTTTGTATATCATTATTATTTAGTACCAACTACTTCGCCGGACAAAACTTCTTCCGCAGCGATAGAAATAGCTGTGTTGGAGTTGCCGCCTGTCATGGCTGGAAGTTTCTTTTGCAATTCTCTTGCTCTGCCTGCCATCAAAACTGTCAAGGCATATTTATTGCCAACAGCGTTTACTAATGTATCAATAGGTGGTTCAAATAACATAATTTTCTCCTGTTGATTATTTATAACACAAAATAATTATTTTGTAAAATAAATTATTGCAAAATGCGTAAAAAACTTA
>JBKSMV010000068.1:0-7987 GCA_046881985.1 Clostridia bacterium | reverse complement strand
TAGAGTCAAGGGCTATGTAGAGAAACCTAAAAAAGTCAAAAAATCTGTAGAGCCAGAACCAGTAAAAGTAGAAAAGGAAGAAATTAAAGAAACCACTCCGCCTGTAGAAAAAAAAGAAGAAAAAGCAGAATAATATATAAAAAATTCAATAAAAAACGCAATTTTCGTTGCGTTTTTTGCTTTTTTCTATTTATTTTTTTATTTTGTTGTGATATATTATTGATTGTAAATAATTTTTAGCTAAGAGGTGTTATTATGAAATTGATTGTAGGACTAGGAAATATTGGTGCTGACTATGAAAACACCTATCACAATATAGGCTTTGACTTGGTTGACGCCATACAAAAAAAACACGACTTTCCAGCATTTAGAAAAAAGGGTAATGCATATATCAGCCGTGGTAAGATTAATGATGTAGATGTATTGCTTGCTAAACCAACAACATTTATGAACTTGTCTGGTGTAGCAGTCAAGACATTGAAAGACTATTACAAACTAGACAATGCGGACATTTGTGTCGCACTTGACGACATTGACCTTACTCAAGGCAGTGTGCGTTATAGAGAAAACGGCAGTAGTGGCACACACAATGGACTAAGAAGTGTGGTCGTGTCTGTAGGCGAAACTCCACGTATCAGAGTGGGCATTGGTAGAAATACTAGTATGGACTTGGCAGACTATGTTTTGTCACACATCACTAGAACTACTCGTGCCATTTTGGACAAAGCGGTGGCTGATGCTATTACTAAGGTAGAAGAATTATTTATAGGTGAATAATGCATATTGGCGAGATTGTCAAACTATTCAATAACAAAAACCTAGTCACACAAAAACTAGACACTCAAGACAAAGTCTTTGTGCGTGGTACGGGTTTAGGAGAAACTGCGGTGCAACTTAGCAACATTGATGCACCGCAGATTTGTTTGTGTGCAGATATGTCTACAGCGCAAGACATGGCTGATGCCTTGAATAGTCTTGGCATGACAGCCAAAGCAGTGGACGTGCCGAATGAGGCTTTTGCAGTATTTAAGTATGCTAGTAGAAAATCTCTATTTGAACTCATCAAATCTCTTTACGACTTTAGTCAAGGTAGAGTGAAAGTGCTGTGCTGTACACCAGAGTTGTATGTCTATCCATTGCCTGATAGACAAGAGTTTTTGGCTCACTCTATCAGTCTTGGTAAGGACAAGTCTTGCGACTTTGATCACCTATCTACCAACCTTGTTGCCAATGGGTATACTCGTGTCGAGCAGGTGGAAGATGTGGGCGAGTTTACTTTGCGTGGCGATATTTTAGACATATACCCTGTTGGTGAGAGTAGCCCTATAAGAGTCAACTTTTGGGGCGACGATATAGAAAGCATATATCACATGGAACAAACCACTCTCTCCAAACTAGACGAACTAGACCATGTGGACATTTTGCCAGCCAGTTTGGTCTATCTAACCCAAAATGAGAGAGAATCCGCACTCAAAACACTAGCATCAATAATCGCTAAAAGAGAAAGCGAAGTGAGCCAATATGTAAGATTATCTAGAGATATAGAACTAGGCTCTACACAACTAGACAACAATATTATTTCGCAACTTGTGGACAAAAAATATGTAAACCTTCTAACTTTTACAGACAATGCTATCAAGGTGGTATATAGAGAGTTTAGTGTGCTAGAGCACCTAAAGAAAGTTCGCCAAGACCGCAACAAGAAGTGCAAAGATATGCTGGGTAAGGTGTATAGTGAGATAGAAGACTTTGCTACCAAGCAAGTAATCTTTGACCAAATAGAGAAAAATGCAGACCAACTATATATTGGTTGTGAAGTGATAGGCAACTATCTCACAAGGTTTGAAGACCTACTCAAGAAGACCAAAGAGTACATTTCTTGGGGCAGAAAGGTAGTTTTTTGTGTAAAGACGGCGGAAGCACAGGCTTCTATTGGTAATATTTTGCGTGAGAAAGGCATCGCCTTTAGTCTAGACAGCATGGACAGCAGTCTAGCACTAGTGCAGAGTGATTTTGCCTATAACATTATATATAATGATGAAAAGGTGGTCGTCATCGGCTCACAAAACTTCGCTTATAGACGTGTGAGCAAGCAAAAAAATACATCAACTCAAGTCTATTTGCCTAAAAAGGGTGAATATGTTGTCCACAATGTGCATGGCATAGGCTATTGTGCTGGTGTGGAAACTATCGAAGCTCTGGGGGCTAAAAAGGACTATTTCAAGATAATTTATCGTGGCGATGCGGTATTGTATGTGCCTTGTGAGAATTGTGACTCATTGTCACTATATATGTCTGGTACTAGTAGTGAAGTCAAAATCAACAAGATAGGTGGACAAGAGTTCGCAACCGCTACCAAAAAAGCCATGAAGTCTATCAAAGACATGGCAAAAGACTTGATACTTTTGTACTCTGCCCGTGCACACAATACTCGCACACCTTATCCTGCAGACGACTATCTATATACTCAGTTTGAGTCAGCATTTAAGTATGAAGAGACTCCAGACCAAGTGACAGCCATTGCAGATATTGAGAGAGATATGCACTCAAACCGCATTATGGATAGGCTTGTTTGCGGTGATGTGGGCTTTGGTAAGACGGAAGTGGCATTTAGAGCGGTGTTTAGGGCGGTGCTGGACAATAGACAAGTGGCAATACTCGCTCCTACAACGGTTTTGTCACTACAGCATTACAACTCTTGTGTAGAGAGATTCAAAGATTTTGGCATAAGAATAGAAATGCTCAACCGCTTCAAAACCAAGCAAGAAACTCAAGAAATCTTGGACGGCTTGGCTAGTGGCAAGGTAAACGTAGTCTGCGGTACACATAGACTGCTCTCTAAGGACGTAGTATTTGACAATCTTGGACTGCTTGTCTTGGACGAAGAGCATAGATTTGGTGTGAGTGCTAAAGAGAAGATTAAACAAGTCAAAAATAGTGTAGACGTATTGACACTTTCTGCCACACCAATACCTAGGACGCTGAATATGGCACTCATGAAGATAAGAGATATCAGTATTCTCAACACTCCACCTACAGACAGAAAGAGTATCAAAACTTATGTCGTGCAGTATGACAAAGACATGATAGAAGATGCCATAATGCGAGAGTATGCTCGTGGTGGACAGACTCTTATCGTGTGCAACAATATTGACCAACTATATGCACTAGCAGGTGAGTTGCGACAAGACTTGAAAGATATTCGCTTTGACGTGGGGCATGGTCAGTTGCCAGAGAGCCAACTAGAAGATGCGGTACACAAACTATACAATAGAGATACAGACGTATTTTTGTCTACTACTATTATAGAAAATGGCATAGACCTGCCTTATGCCAACACAATGATTGTGCTAGACAGCCAAAATCTAGGCTTGTCACAAATGTATCAACTACGTGGACGTGTGGGTAGAGCCAAAGAGCAAGCATATTGCTTCTTTACCTATCCTAGTGACAGATTGCTAACCAAGGAAGCGAGCGAAAGACTAGAAGCGATAGCCGAGCACACAGAGTTGGGTAGTGGCATCAAACTAGCCATGCGTGACCTACAATTACGTGGTGCGGGCGAACTTTTGGGCACACAACAGAGCGGACATATTGCCAATATCGGCTATGATATGTATATCAAACTGCTAGAAAAGGCCACCAAAGAACTCCGTGGTCAAGAAGTGCAGGCTCAACGAGATATCAAACTAGACATTGCTATCAGTGCCACTATTCCTAATGACTTCTGCATTGACGAAGTGGAAAGGCTAAAGATATACAATCAAATCTTCGCTATAGACAGCATAGAGAGTCAAAAGGCTGTTATGGACAAACTCCGCAACCTATATGGTGCATTGCCTATGAGTGTGGTACAACTCACTCATTTGGCGGTAATCAAGCATTTTGGCGAGAAATTGGGCGTCAAACATATCGTAATCAACTCAAATGTATGTCATATTGAGTATTATGAAGACAAGTTCGATGGCAAAAAAGTGCTAGAAAAGTTGGTAGATTTTGCCGAGTTTAGTATCAAAAACGCAAAATTGCCGACAATTAGTGTAAAGACAACCAACAAGTCTGTACTAGATTTGCAGACGGCGGTTATACGTTGGTTGGTTAATTTTGACAAAGATGGGCTAAATTAATTGCTTTTTTGGAGCAAATCTATTATAATAAAACGAATTAATGCGGGAGAATTGTAAATGCGTAATAAATTAACTAAAGTTTTAATCCTACTACTTATGGTGACATTTACCTTGACGGGTTGTTCGTTTTTGTATGTAAACCCAGTCAAGTTTTATAGTGCCGTAGTGGCGACTGTGGGCGATGAGAGTATCACTCGCCAAGACCTAATCAATGCCTACAATGACTATGGATACTATTTTGTGTATAACAATGGTATGTCCGAGCAAGAAGCTATCAACAAGACACTAGAACTTGAGATTGACAAAAAGTTGCTCTTTAACTATTGTGTCAACACCAAGGACTATACTCTAACAGACGAAGAGTTGAACGAAACATGGAATCAAGTCTTTGACTATTTCGACTCTGTGTTTGAAAGCTACGAAGAAGAAGCCAAAGAAAAACTCGACATTATTGACCCAGAAACCAACGAAGCACAAGAGCCTAAGAAGAATGCCAATTACAAGGTGTACGAGCCATATGTCAAGAGTGCCAATATCACATGGACAGATAATGGTAATGGTGGCTACACTTATGCTATCACTGACAACAAAGAAGACGAAGACAACGACTATATCGACATTGACGTTGATTGGTCAACTTATGCAACCGTGGTAGGCAACAAGAATGCTACAAGTTATGACAACTATATCGAAGCAGTATGGGCAAAATATGTGCCATCTGTGACTGACGACATCTATGACAAATGCGAAGAATTGGCTGTCAAAGACCTAACATATGCTACACGCTATGTGAGAGTAAACGGCAAGCCACTCAGCAAAGAAGCCGATGATGTAATCCTTTATGAAGTTAAGCGTAAATATTGGAACAACTATGTTGATACTATGATTGCCAAACTTCAAGACGAATATGACGCTATTCCTAATAAGTATAGCCAAGCAGACATTTTGGAAGAATATGTTGAGTTGGTAGAGAATAGCCAACTTACTCACAAAGTGGCAAGCGAATATGACAAGGCAATGGTTGGCGAATCTGCTACACCAGATAGCGTATATTATCACCCAAACAACAATTATTACTATGTATTCAACCTATTGCTAGGATTTAATGACGACCAACAAGCCTTGGTTAATAGAAAGAAGGCAGAGTTTGGTGACGACACTGACGGCTACAATGCTTGGCTCGAAGATTATGCCTTGACCAACCTTCGTACCGGCAACACAATCAATATTCACGACACTGAAACCGGCGAGATTACTGGTACTACATCTGTTGATTATGTGTTGAATTACCTAACCAACAACGTCGTTGGCTCAAACAAAGAGAAAGTGACTGTGTTCTATGATGCTATCTGCAAATACAACACCGACCCTGGTATGTACAATGCCACCGCACCTTACATTGACTCCAAGGACAATACAAACATGGTTGAGCCATTTAACGAAGCTGGTGTTGCTCTAGACCAAGCCGGAGTGTATGGCAAGATGAGTGGCCTAGTGCTTACAGACTATGGTTATCATATTCTATTCTATGCTGGCAAGGTAAACCCTGCAGCCAACAATGCTACTCTCAATTATGAGAATAGAAACAATGTATCTCTCAAAGACTTGGCAGACACAATCGTAGACTACCGCACAGACAAGACGATGTTTGACGTGATATTCGACAAAGTGTATGGCGATTATGAGAGCAAATACACCAACTACGAAACCAAACTTGTCAATCTCATTAGCGAATCTGTAAGTGTCAATATCAACAAAGACGTAAGAGACACTACACTCAAAGAGATTTAATCAAAAAGACCTAGAAATTAGGTCTTTTTTTGGCAAAAACAAGAAATGTTTTTTGATGTATAATTTATTGCCTTTTGCACAACTTATTTTCAACAAAAGGAGAAAATATGGAAGATAATCAACAAGTAAACGTGCAAAAGAATAACAGAAAAAAAGGTTCTACAGCCATTCTAGTTCTTTCAATATTGTTGGGACTATCTGTGGCTCTAGGTATCACTGGTGCGTTCTTTACTGCTACTAGAAATGCTACTGGTACAATCACTTTGGGTGACCCTGTAGATATCAACATTTCTCAAGGCGGAACCAATGTCACAACTCTCGCATTTGATGGCGTGGCATACCCAGGTACTACCTATAGTGCACCTATTTCTATTACTGCTGCAGCTAATACTAGTGAAGCTTGTTTGCGTGCGAAAGTGACTTTGACAAATACAGATAGTGCTGCTATCAATGTCACTGCTACTACCAATGCAAACTGGGTACAAGGTGATGACGACTATTATTACTACAATGGTACTATCAATGCAGGTAATACTGTTGAGTTTATTCAATCAATCACTGTTCCTACTACATTGACTAACGAAGATGCCAACAAGACATATTCAGTAGCCATTGTATGTGAAGCTATCCAAAAGGCTAATGGTGCTGCTAGTGCTACTTGGACAACTGCTCCTACAGAGTGGAAAACCAACTACGGTGCTTAATAAAAAAGCAATCATTTGATTGCTTTTTTATTACTTATTGAAGTTGAAATAGTCGTTAGGGTTGACTAGTTTGTCATTTAGCGTCACTTCAAAGTGTAGGTGTGCACCCTGGCTTGATTCACTAGCTGCGGTGTCACTTATAGTGCCGAGCACTGAGCCTTTTTTGACCACGTCTCCTTTTTTGACTTTGAGTGCTTTAGCTAGTGATTTATAGGTGGTTTTTAGTCCGCTTTCATGTTGAATGACTACATAATATCCGCCTAGATAATTGTTGCCGGCTTCGATTACTGTGCCGGGGTAAACGGCGACGACATTACTGCCAGCATTCGCCTTGAAGTCGATGGCTTTGTGTGCCTCCCATTGCTTGAGTGTTTCGTTGTATTGCAACTCTGTGTCCGAATAGTCCTTTGTGATGGTCGCATTGGCTACGGGTAGGTCAAACTCAATATTCTGTGCGCTGACTGCTATAGTGGAGTCGTTTGTCCCTACTGCCATGAGAGTGAAACTAAGCGCCAATACTAATGCACAGCAACTGACAACTATTGCTAGTCTATACTTGGACCATAGGCTTGTCTTTTGATGTATCTTTATGTTTTGTTCCATATTTTTATCTCCTTGTCATGATTATTGACTAGTTGCTAGACTTTATACTAGAAACTGCCATAAATCATGGGCCAACCTATGACGGCATGGTCTGAGTATACTGCGATTTGAAGATTGGTGGTAGTGTCTTTTAGCTTGCAATCTATGACTGGGCTATGTGCATAGAGTAGAGTGAGATTGAGTTGAGCAAGGTATTCTTTGCGAATTATTTGAGCATTTAGAGCGGAAATGTATTTATGTAAATCTTCGTAAGGAACTACAATGCTTTCGCCTACGACTTCTATATTGGGGCTAGTCTTACCATTGCAATATAGTCCGGCGCAATCAAAGTTTTGTCCACCTTCGATTTTTGTGAGAGTGTAATAACTTATTTCGCCGTCAGGGAAAAATCTGCCAAAAGAAAAACTCTGCTCGCTATTGAATGCCAAGCAAAGCATATAGCAACATAAAATAAAAACTAACAATTTGAATGTATTGTATCTCATAACTTTAATCATTGACATGAGAAAGTGTTTTATACAATGTATCAAATAGTCGACAAAAGTTGCTATATAATATTCAAAAGTTTGGCATAGCCCAGTAGAGTTTTGTTGTTGGTGTCTATATCTTTTTGGAGTAGTGTTTGAGCTAGACCAAAGTGTAGAGAGTTGTCTTGATTTTGCATAAAGAGATTGTCTTGTGCAATATTCAACGACCTTAGACTAGATTGCAATGCAAGTGAGAAATGGTTGCAATAATGGTATACACAATATTGTATATTTT
>JBKSMV010000067.1:0-6082 GCA_046881985.1 Clostridia bacterium | reverse complement strand
GCACCTTTTAACGATTCAAATTTTAGTCCGTCTAAAATTCCCGCAGCTATACCCATTACATTTTTGGCTGCTGCACCAATCTCTGTACCTATCATGTCTTGTCCTTGATAAAATCTAATCAAATCTGTACGTAGGTTTTTGACTAAAAATGCGGAAAGGTCTTTATTATATGAGTCGATAATCATGCAGTTTGCTACACCACGCAAAAACTCTTGTACGTGACCTGGTCCAACCCAAACAGCGATATTGTCTTTTGGTACACCAGCTTCGATAAGCACTTCACTGAGACGTTTGCCAGTAGCATCTTCTATACCTTTCATGCAGAGTATATACTTTTTGTCTTTATAGCCGTTAATCTTGCTGACATTAGCCATTAGAGAACGAACGTGTTGAGCACTGATAGATATAATGACATACTCGCCATGTGACAAGGCTTCACCTAGACTAGTGGTCAAGGCTATGCTCTCTGGGAATGTGAGATAGTCATTCGTTCTAGTGGCAAAAAAGGATTGTACATAAGGGTCGCTCTCTAGACCCCAAACTTTTACGTCATGATTGTAATGGTCGAGATACCAGGCGATAAATCCGCCCCAACGTCCGCAACCTAGCATTGTTATTTTCATTATGTCCTCCATAAGATATGTTTCATATTATATAAATATCTAATATTTAATATATCACGAGCATAAGAAAATGTAAAACGAAACAAGGACAAAAAAATTGTTTGCGTAATTTGTAGATATTTGGTATTATGTACACATATTTGGAGAGATTATGAGAGCATTTGAGATTAGTACAGACAGCAATGCAGATTTTTATGCTGACGAAGTGAAAAAATATGGTCTATACGTAGGTCGCCTAAACTACACCATGACAAAAGACAACAATACAGAAGAATACTTGGACGATATGCAGAGTTATGACGAGTATGTAGATTTTTACAACCAACTACGCAAAGGTGTCGTAGCCAAGACTAGCATTCTCAACCTACAAGCACACGTAGACCTATTTACACGTATGGCTCAAGACGGAGTCAAGAATGCACTACACATTTCTCAGTCAAAGGGGCTCAGCCCTACTATCGACAATGCCAACAAAGCCATTGAGATAGTCAAAGAGAAATACCCTGACATCAACTATATCGCTATCGAGAGCAGTACCACTACTGTAGGCGAGCAGATGTTGGTCGAAGTGGCGATGGATATGCGTGACAAAGGCAAAACTAACAAAGAGACTGCCGACTATATCAACTCTATCAAAAACAACGTCCAACACTTCATCATCGCAGACGACTTGAAATATCTCTGCCGTGGCGGACGTGTAAAGCCTGCCAGCGCATATATCGGCACACTTCTACAGATTAAGCCTATTATTGAGTTTACCAAGAGTGGTAAGTTGGAAGTGACTCGCAAAGCAATGGGTATGAAAAAAGCTATCAAGAGTTGCGTGGACGCATTCGGTGAGTTCACTCAAAACAAAGATTATCCACTGGTTCGCATCGTGCATACCGACAATCTACCTATGGCACAAAAGGTGCAAGACCTATTCGCCGAGCAATACGGATTCCGTCCAGAGATTCGCATCATGGGTCCAATCATTGGTACACACGTTGGTCCTAACTCTGTAGCATTTGGATTTATCTCTAACGAACCAAGAAAAGCGGAATAAAAATCGACAGCAAGCGCAAAATCGCTTGCTTTTTTGTGCATAATTTTATAAAGTAAAAGTATGAAGAAACAAAATGCTCCAACATCTCACTTTTTACAAACATGGGCGCAACTCAGTCGCCCTAATATTTGGCGTAGCATTTTGAATATTGTGCTCTACTGCATTTATGAGAGCATGAAACTTTTGGACGCAATCTTTGCTGCCAATGCAGTGACAGGACTTACCAACCAAGACTGGTCATATGCATACATGAGTGTAGGCTTTTTGGGGTTAGGCATTATTGTACGTAATGTTATCGCACAATGCATTGACCTAAATAGAGCCAAACTCTATGCAGGCATCAACTCCAATATCAGTAGCAAGTTGTACAAAAAACTTCTCTATGCCAACTCGTCCAACTTTGAGCGAACTTCCAAAGAGTACATTCTCAACACCATTAGTTCTAACGTTGACGTAATGTCTCAATTCATACACAACATATCTGCACGTATCGCATACATGGTGAAATTGGCTATAGCATTGGTTGTCATCTTCAATTCCAATATTTTTGCTGGACTGATTGTTATCGGCTTGGGCATTATCGACTTCTTTATCTTGAAATGGCTCAACACTCGCTCTGCACGTGCCAGTGCCAAGTTGTACAATGCTCGTGATGCCATAGACGAAGAAGTGTCTGGCATGATACATGGTCATAGCATAATCAGCGAGTTTGAGAAAGAACGTGAATACGAGCGAAGATTCAACAACAAGGTCGATGACGTCAACAAATATGTACGTGAGTCTTACATCGTAGCAGGATATAAGAGCAATTTCTTCTACATATTTTATCGTGTCATGCTCTGCCTAGTCAATATGTTGCTAGTTTTGCTGGTGAGCAAAGGGACAATGACATTGGCAGTGTACATGGTGATAGTGTCATATATACTAGACTGCACAGAGCAGTTTAATAATGTGTTTGACATTACGAGTATATTTAGCAATCTGCAAGTCAGTGTCAATCGTGTAGAAACTATCATCAACTTTACCGAAGAAGAGTTTGCAAAGTTTGGCAATATCATCGAAAGTCATGGTGGCAACAACCTAAGTCTAGTAGGTGTGTCCTACCTAGAGACTCGCAACGGCTCACAATATCGTGGAGTACTGCACGACGTAGATATCAGTTTTGTGCCAAGAGCGGTCAACCTAGTCAAAGGCCCTAGAAATTGTGGCAAGCGACTTGTATTCAATATGTTGAGACGTAATATCAAGCCAGAAAAAGGTACGATAGTCTACGACAATATCAATCTCTACCGCTATAGCACCAAAGATTATAAAAAGAAAATATATTACACCGTTCGTCAACCAGACTTTTTAGTGGGCACAATATACGAGAACTTATCTCTCTCTGGTGCTAACAAAACCAAAATCAACGAAGTGTGTCGCAGATTGGGAATATATGACTACATTAGGTCATTACCAAAGAAGTTTAATACCCCTATCAGCGAAGATATGCCTAGACTATTCAAGTTCCTTTTGGGACTAGCACGTGCTGTGCTGACAGGCTGTGAAGTGCTTATGGTCTACGAAGTGCCTTCCGCACTCAGCAATGCTGACAAATTGATGCTGATGCACACCTTTGAAGACCTAGCCAAAGACCACACAATCATACTATTCAGCTATGGTAATCTATTCGACAATATCTCAAAGATTATCTACAAGATAGACAATGGTAGAGTCATCAATGTCAAAGTCAACTAAATGTATCGTCTTATGGCGATACTTTTTTTTGACAATACATTCATTATATCTGCCACCAAATCATTACCCTGCTCAATATAAGTCTGCAGTTGGCGACAATTTTTGCTGTCTAGAAGTTTTGCAAGCATACTAATACACTCACTCAAAAGACTCATTGCAGAGAAAAGATTGGCTCTTATATTAAAAGTCTTTTGATTCTCAATTTTTGTATCAAAAAGGCAAGACAGGTTGTACTGCCAGTCTTTGAGTGTAGTGACGACTTTGTCTATCACCGCTCTAACGTCCAAAGGCATATCTTCGAGCGACATAAACTCTAGTTTGGCTCGGTTGAGCGTAGTAAAAAAACTCTCGACTTTTGCTTTTGTCTTTTGTCGGGAGTTTTGTTCGTTTTGTTTGTATGCAAGATTGAGCGCTTGCATGATTTCGCTAGGCATAATGCCGTGGTCGTTGTACATCATATTTTTATATATGCTGTAAAACGTATTTTTACGACTAAACTTGTGTGCGATTGTCCTTACCTTCAAACAAAATGTTGAGTGCAAGTTGTTTGTTAAACATTCTGCTGTATATTCTCTCGCCATAGCGGTCAAGGATTTTCATGACGCCAAGGTTGGAACTTATGCAGGTGGCACGTTTGTGTAATAGTCGCTCATTGAGTATGACATAGAGATATTCGATAGTCACATTGTTGATGACTGGCTCACTGCCCAAGTCGTCAATAAGCAATACGTCCGCAGAGATAAACTTGTCCAACTCATTAGGCTTGGAAAAGTGATAAAGTTTGCATTGATTGTTTAGGTTGAATGCAGTCGTGTATTGCACAGATAGACCTTTTTGCACCATAGCATTGGCAATACACTCAAGTAAATACGTCTTACCTGTACCAGTATAACCCAATAGGTTGATATTACGCACTTTGCTGTCTGGGTATCTATCGCACCAAAGTTTGACCTTGTCGTAGATAGTAGAGATATTGTGAGTGTCTAGCTCGTCATGACGACTCACTTCAAATGTGTGCCCAGAGTCTACATCGGTGAGATTGCTGAGCATGCTCTTGTATTTGTTAGTAAAACATTCACAATATTTACCCCCAACTACACCGCTATCATTACATATGGCACATTCAAACTTTGGCTCATAGTCGGTAAGTGTTTCTTTGGTCTTTTTGAGATATTTTTCGAGTTCGCCACGTGCCATGTCGAGCAACTTTCTTCTCTCTGTAGGCTTGGTGTTGTAATGCTGTGAGCGAAGCAGGTCAATCTCGCATTGTCGCCATTGAGTATAAAGCGAATTGAACTTTTCGTCTGTCCTGCATCTATAGGCTATTTTTTCGTCAGCACGAACAATGGCATTATTACGTTTGGAGATATATTCTGCTTGGAGTGATTTTACTATATCTTTCATATTACACCTCCACTTCGTTTAGGTCGCTAAAGAGCGAATTGAGTTGCTCGGCTGAATACTCTTTGTTGGTCACCTTGTTGGACTTGGTGTTGGCGGTCATGCCTGCTGGCACAAAGGCTTTTGCCTTATCCAAACTATCTACACCTGCACAATGCCAGTTGGAAAGTAGTTTGTTCATATAAGTTATGGCACTTGGCTTGCCAGTCGAGAGCGACATGGCATAGTCTATGATATCATCTCCATAGTTCCAATCTAATGTCCATGTGCGGTAGATGACTCTGTCTTGTTCGGTCACACGTCTAGAGATGCCTAGATTGGTGAGCAAGTCTTTTATCTTTTCGTCATAAGCCACAAGGTCATTTAGGTATTCGGTAAAGGCTTGCATATTGAGTATGCCTTTCTTGTAGAGTTTCTGCACAATGTCAGCATAACCTTCGAGAGTACGAATACTCTGCTTGAAGCAATAATTGGCAATAGTCACCAACAATTCGTGAGAGTAGCCAATGTGCACGAATGGCAAAATGTATTCGTCCACCACATGACTGCAGTCTTGGTAATACAATCCCAAAGCACGAGTGACGTCTTTGGCAAGGCTGAGTAGTGCCGTTTTGTCGGTTTCATACTCTTCTATCTCGCTGTATGAGAAGAGTTTCATTTCAAAATATTTACGTAGCAAGGTATCTAGATAGTTGATATCAGTCTTGCGAAGTTTGGTGCGGACACGCTTTGCCACATTGATAACTACGTCCAATTCAAAGCCCAACTCTTTGAGCCAGATGTCAAGCATCTCTTTGTCTTCTATCTGCGGAGTAGCACGACTACCCAAAGCACGCATAACTTGAATAAGTTTGTCGTCATGAGTAGACAATTCTTGTATTTTGTCTAGCACTTGTGTACGAGTGAGTATCTTTTCGCAAGCCCAGTTTTTAGCAATAGTGGTAATGTAGCGGTGACCTACGGCTTCACCTTTGATACTGATAGCATATTTAGCTACTTCGAGCAGAGCGTCCATGTCCATATGGAAACTCTCAATCACGGTGTAATACTCGGTAAACTCGTTGCTAGATATGATGCGAGTAGGGAAAAGTTCTTGAATAAGTATGTTGAAGTCGTTGTATTTGCCCACCTTAAACTTCTTCAAGTTGCCTATGGCTGTATGTACTGGCTTGTAAATCACTTGCGGTTCGCCTAGTTGTACCAGTTGTACAAGTCCCAACTCTTGCCAATACAGATAGACATTGATAATGTCTTCCATAGAGATATTTAGGTCGGC
>JBKSMV010000066.1:0-15155 GCA_046881985.1 Clostridia bacterium | reverse complement strand
GAGTATAGGTGATGATATGATAGTCGCCATAGAGAGCGATATACCTATGGGAGTAAGTGTGGGCCAATATGTGTCACGTGGAAGCCTTATCGGAAGTTTTGCTGGCAGTCACAAAGTGAAGATGACATTCTACCGCAAGGGTGAAAAAGTGACTGACCCAATAAATAACAAGAATATAAATTGGTTGGCAGATGAAAATTAGACAAAATATGAAGGTGAATATTGGCATCACCTTTTTTCTATTGGTGATATTGTGCATAATCAATGGTCAGTTTATACTTATGGTGAATTATATCAGTGCACTCACTTTTCATGAGTTGGGGCACTATGTGGCAATCAAGCGCAACGGCTATTCGGTCAAGTCTTTTAGTTTGTCTATGGCGGGCGCTAGGCTAGACCTAAATGACATTGTTCTACAAAAAGATGAGTTTGAAGTATCTGTCGCAGGACCACTCACAAATATTCTGCTAGCGGTGTTTTGTATAGCAGGGTGGTGGATTGTGCCAGAGAGCTATTTTTATACTAACACCTTTGTCTATGTCAATATAGTTTTGGCAGGATTTAATCTTTTGCCAATTTATCCGCTAGATGGCAGTAAAATTGTCGATAGTTTTTTGGTGAACAAGATTTCAAAAAATAAATTAATGTCAATAAAAACCATAATTTGTGCAATTTTTTCGCTATTTTTCATGACTTTATTTGTAATTAGCATATTTTTTGAGATAAATCTATATTTTTTGGTGTTTGCAGTATTCTTTTTGTTAAGCTTATTTTCATTGCCGAAACAATCAACAATATTGCCTAATTACAAAAAAAATAAAAAAACAAAAGCTCAAAAGGTAAATATTGTCTACCTGCCTAGTGATAGCCGACTGATAAATGCATATATGCACACATCACCAAAAGAGTACACCATTTTTTATGTGGCTAATAAGTTTGTGAGCGAAGACACCATTTTTGCTCTGATTGAGAGTGGAGTTGAGCCAAGTGAGATGGTGGTAAGCTATCTAAAAAAGTAGAGTGACGTGGCAGTCACTCTATTTTATATAGAAATATTTGATACTATTTATTGACAAAAGTATTTATATTTGGTATATTACCCATAGTACCGTTTTAGTAAGGTAGTGTAAGAAGGTCCATGTGACCCACCTGATAAGCGAGTCTTTATAGGAGGTTAAACTATGTACGCATACATTTCACTTTGTGGCAAGCAGTACAAAGCAGAAGTAGGTCAAGTATTGACAGTTGAGAAGTTGAACGTTCCAGCTGGCGAAGTTGTATCTGCAGACGTTTTGATGACTGTTGACGGCGACAAGACTGTCGTTGGCACACCTGTTATCGCAGGCATCAGTGCAAAAGCTAAAGTGTTGGGCGACGTTAAGGGCAAGAAGATTATCGTCTTCAAGTACAAAGCCAAGAAAAATGAACGTAAAAAGCAAGGTCATCGTCAACCATACACCCAAATCAAAATTGAAAGCATTGGTTAATTATGATTAAGATTTTAATAACACGTAAAGAAGATATCATTATTCGAGTGGAAGTCAAAGGTCACGCAGGCTATGCAGAATATGGCAAAGACATAGTGTGTAGCGCAGTAAGTGGCATTGTGCAGACGGTGGGCGCTAGCCTAGACCTTATGCAAAAAGACCTCACTACTCAAAAAGAAGGGTATGTCATGATAGACGTCACCAATATTGATGACAAGTATATGCATGATGCTCAAGTGTTATTAGACGCATTGGTGTTGGGTTGTGACAATATTCGCAAACAATACCCTAAAAATATTAAGATGGAGGAAAAGGTTTTATGATGACTATGTTTAATTTGCAACTTTTCGCACACAAGAAAGGTGGCGGTAGTACAAAGAACGGTCGTGATAGTAACAGCAAACGTCTTGGTGTAAAACGTGGTGATGGTCAATTCGTATTGGCTGGCAACATTCTCATTCGTCAAAAGGGTACTAAAGTTCACCCTGGTAAGAATGTAGGTTGCGGTAAGGACTACACTTTGTTCGCAACAGCTGACGGCGTTGTGAAGTTCGGTAAGGACAGCAGAGGTCGCAAGATTGTTTCTATCATGCCTAAGATTTAGTATTGCAAGATAGTAGAGAAGTTTCTTCGTGAAACTTCTTTTTTTATTTTTTTTGCGACAAATAGTGTCAAAACATTTGATTTTTTATATCAAAATACTTGTAGATTTTAGTTTACAGCAGATTTTGGGCATTCAAGCCCATTTCACTAAGATATTTTGACAAGGTTTTGCGTGATGAGTCTAGAATGCGAGATATGTATGAGCGAGATATATTAAACTTTTCTGCCAATTCGGTTTGGTTGAGTTGACTACGTCCTTCTAGACCGTAATAGTCCAAAAGCATTTCGTATTGTCTAGGTGGCACACTTTGTTTGAATCTGCGCAAGATTTGTGCGACGTGCAGTTGTTGGTCTCTACGTAGGACTATGCCGTCAAAGTCTTCTTTGTCTGCAATGGTGTCTTGTAGTGTAAGTTCGTTGCTTTCGTCACTTTTGGACGTAATAAGAGGCTCATCTAGTGAGCGGATTTCTTTGAGTTTTTGTGGTTTTAGTTTACGAATGTGCATAAGTATTTCGTTGCCAATGCACCTATATGCAAAAGACGAAAACTGAAACTCCTTCGTCACGTCAAAGTTGTCAATGGCTTTCATTAGCCCAATGTATGCTACGGACAAAAGGTCTTCAAACTCATCACTGCCAACATATTTGCTGGCGACGACATTACACATTCGCATATTTTGTACGAAAAGTTGGTCTCTGGCTTTTTGGTCGCCAGATTGTGCCAAGATAAATAGAGAACTATCGTTATTGATAGTTTTTTTGATAAGGGATTGTGTCATATTTACCTCTTAATTGTCCGCCAGACCTATCATCTCGGCGTGCTCTCGGACAAGACTCAGTGCCTTGACTTCGATGCGTGAGATATAACTTCGGCTGATATTCAGTCGCTTTGCCACTTCTCTCTGTGGTAGGGGTGGCTCGCCAGACAATCCATATCTAAGGTTGATGATGGTGAGCTCTCGTGGTGAGAGCACTCGTTTCATGATGTCCAACACTCCCTGCATCATTGTTTTGGTATTGACTTGCTCGTCAAGGCTTGGTTCGTCTAGTTCGATGGTTTCGCCAAAAGTGAGCTCGTTGCCTTCTTTGTCACAGGCGACCACTTCTTCAAGGCTTTGTGTCTTCATATGCTTTTTGTTGGCACGTAGCATCATTAGGATTTCGTTTTCTATGCATCGGCTAGCATATGTAGAAAATGTGACTTGCTTGTTAGGATTGAACGACTTGACGGCTTTGATGAGTCCAATCGTGCCTACACTAATAAGGTCGTCAGCTTCGCCGCAGTTGTTAAACTTCTTGACTACGTGCGCCACAAGGCGAAGATTGTGCTCTATGAGTGAGTTGCGAGCATCTTCGTCATTGTCTTTGATTCGCTCAAATAGAGCGGACTCTTCCCGCTTGGTTAGAGCATTTGGAAAGTGGGTTGCGTCTTGCACATATGCGGAAAAGCACATGATTTTACTCAAAAAAAGACCGATTGACTCAAATATCATTTTCACCTCTTTTTATCTTGATATATGAGAAAATACTCCAATTTTTGCCTGTCCATAAAAAGTTTTGTCTACAGCTACCGAATAAATGATTGATATTTGTCGCCAGATTTGGTACAATACATGTTATGAAGAAATTAGACAACATTCGCAACTTTTGTATAGTTGCACATATTGACCATGGCAAAAGCACCTTGGCAGATAGACTTATAGAACTCACCAACACCGTTGCCAAACGAGATATGTCGGCACAACTGCTAGACAGCATGGACATTGAACAAGAGCGTGGCATCACAATCAAACTCACTCCAACCACAATGAAGTACAATTATAAGGGCACAGAATACACCCTTAATCTTATTGATACTCCAGGACACGTGGATTTTTCGTACGAAGTGAGTAGATCTTTGCACGCTTGCGAAGGTGCTATTGTCTTGGTAGATGCTACACAAGGTGTACAAGCACAGACCTTGGCGAATGTCTACCTAGCATTAGATGCCAACCTTGAGATTGTGCCAGTTATCAACAAAATTGACCTTGCCAGCGCAGACGTGGAAGGCACAAAAGTCGAGATAGAGAATGATATCGGCCTTGATGCCAGCGAAGCACCTGCCATAAGTGCAAAAAATGGCATTAATATTGAGTCGGTACTAGAGCAAGTGATAGAGAAAGTGCCAGCACCACAAGGCGACGAAAATGCTCCGCTCAAGGCACTCATTTTTGACAGCTATTATGATAGTTATAAAGGTGCTGTCAGTATGGTGCGAGTAGTGGACGGCAGTGTCAAAATCGGCGACAAGATACTCTTTATGAGTTCGGGTAAAGTGTTTGACGTGACAGAGGTAGGCATATTTACACCTAAGCCAACAGCAGTAGACGTGCTTTCTGCAGGTGACGTAGGCTATATTTGTGGTAGTATCAAGACGGTGTGCGACACTAGAGTTGGCGATACCATTACCAATGCAGACAATCCAACCAAAGAGGCATTACCAGGCTACAAAGAAGCTACAAGCGTAGTATTCTGCGGTATATTTCCTCTTGACGGCGACAAATACCCAGAACTCAAGGACGCACTAGAAAAGTTGAAACTCAACGATGCGGCTATTCATTATGTACCAGAAACATCAGGTGCGCTTGGCTCAGGCTTTAGAGTGGGATTTTTGGGTCTATTGCACATGGAAATCATCACAGAAAGACTAGAACGTGAGTTCGGTCTAGATATTATCACCACCGCACCAAGCGTAGAGTACAAAGTGATAGACACCACAGGCAATGAAATCATGGTATCCAATCCTAGTATGATGCCTGCACCTACAGCCATCAAAGAAATGCAAGAGCCTATTGTCAAAATGGAAATCATCACCCCAAGCGAATATATGGGCAACATTATGGACATTTCTCAAGACAGGCGTGGTGTGTTTAAGGATATGCAATACTTAGATACCAAACGTGCACAACTGACATATATGATGCCACTCAATGAGATTGTTTTTGACTTTTTTGACAAAATTAAGAGCAGTAGTAAAGGTTATGCCAGCATTGACTATACTTTTGAAGGATATAATGCGAGTGACCTAACAAAAGTGGACATACTACTCAATGGAGAGAAGTGTGACGCATTGTCATTTATCGCTCACAAGGACAAAGCCTATGGTAGAGCACGTAGTATGTGCGAAAAACTTAAAGATGTCATTCCACGTCAAATGTTTGAGATACCAATTCAAGCAGTCATTGGTGCAAAGGTTATCGCTAGAGAAACAGTCAAAGCCTTGAGAAAGGACGTTTTGGCTAAATGTTATGGCGGAGATATTACCAGAAAACGTAAACTTCTCGAAAAACAGAAAGAAGGTAAAAAAAGAATGAGAAGATTGGGCTCTGTTGACTTGCCAAGTGAAGCATTTATTAGTATACTTAAATTAGATTAGGTGAAAATTATGGAAAAAGAAAAGATTGGATTGTATATTCACATTCCGTTTTGTAGCAAAAAATGTGACTATTGCGACTTTATTTCCTACTCAACAGACGTCACAGCACAAAAGGCATATCTTGACCATCTCGAGATAGAGATGCAGATTATGCGTAAGAAACTTATGGACAAGACCATTGATAGCATTTACATTGGCGGTGGCACTCCGTCCTTTGTTTTCGATGGATTTATCATCAGTCTTATGCACAATGTGTATAGCAATTTTGATGTGGCAGAAGGGGCTGAAATCACTATAGAAATCAATCCAAATTCCATAACAGAGCAGAAACTTATCGAATATCATCTCTCGGGCATCAATCGTCTTAGCATGGGCATTCAATGCCTTGACGAAGAAGTGCTTCGCAAAGTAGGCAGAATCCAGACACTAGAGAATGTGAAAGAAGCCTTTAGAGTCATCAAACGTGCCAGATATGACAATGTGAGTGTAGACTTGATGATTGGATTGCCAGGACAAACAAAAAAAATGGTAGACGAAACTATCAAATACGTTGTCAAGCAAAACGTAAGACATATTTCGCTATATGCTCTTCAAGTGGAAAAGGGCACACTACTATACAGACGTGTCAATGACGACAATACCGAAGAAAGACAAAAAGAAAGCCTAACCATCAATGACAATATTCGCCATACAGCAGTAGACTCACTACAACAAGAGAGCAGGGGACTGCTTTTCGACTCTATCAATAGTGGCAAAGTGAAGCCACTCAGTGACGATGAATGTGTCAAACTTTATGACTTTGCACGTAAAAAACTAGAAAAATATAAATATCACCGCTACGAAGTGAGCAATTTCGCTCGTATCGGCTATGAGTCAAGACACAATCTCAAGTATTGGAATAGAAGCAAATATATTGGCCTAGGCGTGAGTGCACATAGTTATTTTGGTGGTTATAGATATTCCAACACCAATCGTCTAGACACTTATATTCAAAAGCTCGACAACAAAGAACTTCCTATCGCAACACGTGAATACATTGACATCAATACGGCACGTACCGAAGCCATTATGCTAGGACTACGTACTGTGCAGGGGCTTGACTTGGCTAAGTTTAGAAAGGACTTTGACGAAGACCTAGAACGTACTTATAAGACCACTATTAGCCGACTATCTCAACTAGGCATGGTCAAGGTAGAAGAAGGTTATCTCAAGATTACTGACGAATACTTTTATGTAGCCAACAAGATAATTGAAGAGTTTGTAATATAAAAAAAGAAGTGACTCACTTCTTTTTTTCATTACTTTTTGACGGACAAAACTTCGCCAGTTTGGGTAGAGATAAGCACACCCAATGCTTCACTCTCACACACTATGCCAATGTACCAATAGTAATCGGCTTCGCTAGAGAAGTCTTTCCAGATTTTGATATACACTTCACCGCAAAACTTGGACTTATTGATATGTGACTTTATTTGTGTAGAAAGAGTAGAGTAGGCTGTTTGCAAGGCGGTATCTTGAGTGATAGCAAAATCTTTGGAAGCGCATTTGAGAGTGCCTTGCACTTCTACATCGTCTTCAAACACTCTAACACTGATTGTGCTATTGTTGTCTACACATTTCTCTAGGTCGACGACGAAACCTTTTTGAAAGTCGCTCTTTTCTAGTAAACCTTCATACTCAATGTTGTCAATCACTACAAAATAGTTTAGGCTCTCATAGTTGAGTGTTTTGGCTGGAGTAAAAGTCAGTATGCCAAACTCTACCATTTCCCCAACAACTCCGTCTGCATAGTATGGCTCTTCTCGCATACCTGCGACATAAGTGATGATGTGCTCATCTGTTTGGTGAATGTAATATGAATCTCTATGTTCGACAATGTTTTGCTTGACGATAGACAGGTTGTCCGCACCACAGCCAGCGAAAACAAGAGTGGTGGCAAGGATTAAGAGTAAAAAAAACTTTTTCATAAACTACCTCAAGATAATCTATGAAAAAGTCTAATACAATAGAACTAGTTGTCCAAGAGTTCGTTGCGCTTGGCATAATGCCCACCATCAAAGCGAGTGGTGATAAATGTCGCAGTACGAATCATTGCATTGGTAGGGCTAGTAGAGTTAGCACCTAGCGCTAGCACATTGACGTCATTGTGTCTACGAGCCATACGAACGGTGTCACGTCTGTCGCCTAGCACAGCACGAATGCCCTTAAATCTGTTGGCTTGAATGCACATACCTACACCTGTGCCACAGATAAGTATGCCACGACTATCTTTGTTTTCTTTTATCTTTTTGCACATAATGCGAGCAAAAGTATTGTAATCATCGTCCTTATTATACTCAGTAGCACCAATGTCTACAGGAACAATACCATTATTTTTGAGATAAGTTATCAACTTCTCTTTCAATTTTAGACCATTGTGGTCGCAACCTATATAAACCTTCATTTCGTTTCTCCTAGTTCTATTATCAATTTTTCGATGCAATATGTCAACTGTTTTGCGCACTCTATATAAAAACTTTCGTCTTCGCCATATGGGTCTACTATGCTAGGGTACATATTGCTTATCTTGTCTAGTGGTGGCAAGGCTGCCTTTTGGTATGGTGTCATGGTGATAATGCGGTCGTACTTCTTTATCATAGGCAGAGTGAATTGTGTGGCTGAGGTAGACTTAGCCTTATAGCCCAGACTAGCCAAAGCATTGATGGCTTCGGCAGTAGTGTGACTATCAGGTACGATATTTAGCCCTGCGGAATAAAACTTCACACCTTTTAACCCACGTTGTTTAGACAAGGTGGTGGCTATCACTTCCGCCATTTTGGACCTACAAGTGTTGCCAGTGCAGACAAAAAGTATCTTTTTCATACTTTCATTATACCAAAAATAATTTTGAACTCAAAATAAATATCGCAAACTATTTATTTTTTTTTTACTATATGTTATAATCAAAACATGAAAAAAGAAAAATTAACCAAAAAATGCCCACGTTGTAATATGCTTTTGAATATAGGAGCACCTAGCTGCCCAGATTGTGGGCTCAATTTTGCCAAGTTTGCCAATGCAACCAATGCAGAAGCCAAACGTGCCATGCGCAAGGGTGAGAAAGAACGTGTACTCAACACTTCTCAAAGGCCAAGCGATGTGAGCAAGACTAAACTTTTGCTGTCTTGCATATTCGGTGGACTTTTCGGTGTGCATGAGTTTATGCTGGGTAGATGGCTAAGGGGGTTATTTTATTGCATAACCACAATGTTAGCATTCGTACTAGCATGGCTACAAATGTACGACTTTACTAGTGTGGCTTTTGAGTACATAACGGAAATAGTCTATCTAGTGTGGGTAGTGATTTTGGTTATATGGATTGATTCCATTTTCAAGATAATTTTCAACAAATACAAGATACCAGTATCTTTACCATATGAGGATTAATATATGTCAACAATAGTAGTAGGACTTAGCGGGGGAGTGGATTCTTCTGTAGCGGCTTATCTTCTCAAACAGCAAGGGCATAACGTTATCGGTATGTTTATGCTCAACTGGGAAGACCAAGACGGCTCTGGCAGATGCAATGCACAGGCAGACTTTGAAGACGCTCGCAGAGTAGCAGACAAACTCGCAATACCATATTATACAGTGAACTATGCCAAAGAGTATTGGAATAGAGTTTTTCAATATTTCCTAGACGAATATGCCAGCGGAAATACACCTAACCCAGACGTATTGTGCAATAGAGAGATTAAGTTTGGCCCATTTTTGCAACACGCACTTACCATAGGTGCAGACAAGATTGCTACAGGGCATTATGCCAAGATTGTAGAACGTGACGGGCAATATTATCTATACAAGGCCAAAGACCTAAACAAAGACCAGTCATACTTCTTGCACCAACTCAATCAAGACCAACTATCCAAGAGTATATTTCCACTAGACGAGATAGACAAGACCAAAGTACGTGAGATAGCCAAAGAGTTGGGACTAGTGACGGCGGAAAAGAAGGATTCCACAGGTATATGCTTCATAGGCGAGCGCAACTTTAGACAATTTATGAAGACATTTATACCAGCGCAACCGGGCGAAATCCGCAATCTGCAAGGCAAGGTGGTTGGTCGTCACGAAGGCGTAATGTATTACACCATTGGTCAACGTAGGGGGCTTAATATTGGCGGTACGGCTGACGGCAATGGTGACAGGTGGTTCGTTGTCAAGAAGGACGTCAAAAACAATATTCTCTATGTCAACGAAGGCGAATGTCCAGAGATGTTTAGCGATGGCATTGTTATCAACAATATGCATTGGATTAATGGTGTGCCTAGTGAGAAGATGTTTGACTGCAACATCAAATGTCGCTATCGCCAGCCAGACCAAAAATGTACTATCGAAGTAGTGGACGAGCATAAAATCATTGTCCGCTTCAAAGAGAGTCAACGTGCAGTCGCAGTAGGTCAATATGGTGTATTGTATGCTGATGACGGAATGTGCTTCGGTGGTGGTAGAATAGACGAATTGATACCTATCAAGCAAGGCTAAACCCTTGCTTTTTTTATTCTCACGTGTGCACATGTGTGTGTTTGTATTGAAGGGGAATAAAGTGTATCATAAGGTAAACAAATGGCAAACATGTTATTTAATTTTTTGTATATTTTTCAAAAAACTGGCATAAAATAGTTGACAACTGCTAGCAATCGTATTATTATTGTGTTAGCACTCAAAACAAAAGAGTGCTAAATAATAAACTTGTTGCATAAACATAGAAAAAAGGAGAAAAAGGGGCTTGGCAATAGAGAAAGGTAGTAGAAAATACGACATTCTTTGTACAGCGGTAGATGATTTTATTCGCACGGCACAGCCAATAACTAGTGGCAGTTTGGCGACCACATTTACCGATATTAGCACTGCGACATTGAGAAACGAACTCAATTCACTAGAAGCGATGGGCTACATGCGACAACTACACACTAGTAGTGGCAGAGTGCCAACTAGTGACGGCTACAAAGTGTACGTAGACTATATACTCACTACCAACAAACTTGACCACACCAAAGTTAAGCGTGTGCAGAAAGAGTACGAGACGCAAAGTGTAAACCTACTCAACACGCTAACAGCATTTGCAAAAGGTCTAAGCCAGATGACGAATTGTCCAACGGTGATATTGCAGAAAGGATTGCAAGACTTAAAGATAGTCAATCTGCAGATAGTGCCACTCATGCGCAAGGACGCATTGTTGCTCGTAGAGACAGAAGCAGGCGTGATAGACGATAGTCTGCCATTAGCACAGGACGTAGACAGAAAGTCGTGCATAGAAGCGAGCGAATATTTGACCAAACAATTCAGCGGTCAAACCATTAGATATATGGTAGACAACATCAACGAAGTTTGTCTAAAAGCTGGCACACAGATTTTAGGATTTAGGACAATCATAGATAACGTGGTAAAAGCGCTATTCAAAGTGACGCAAAAAGAGATTGCAGTCAGCCGTGAAGGTACAAACAAACTATACGAAAACCTTACGGAAGAAGAAATAGGACACATGAAAGATATCAATGCGCTATTAGATGACAAAGACCACATAGTAGACATTATAGAGCAGAGTGATGGCGAAGATTTGACCTACCGCACAGGTGATGAAGAGTTGCAAAACACAATGCTGATGACCACACCTATTGTGATAAATGGTGTAAATATTGCAAGTTTGGCATTGCTCGCACCTCAAAGAATCGACTATGCTAGTGTAGCAGCGGCTATGAAATTTATTTCTAGCCAAGTAAAATCATTAGAAGGAGAGCCAAAAGGTGAAAGATAAAGAAAAGAATACTTGCCGTTGTTGTGACGACTGCACAGGCACACCAGACTGCGATTGCGGTTGCGAAAATTGTCATTGTGCAGAAGGCGGTTGCCATTGTGGAGATGATTGCCAGTGCGGTAATGATTGCCATTGTGACGACAATCACAAATGTCACGACGACTGCCATTGCGGAGACCAACACGAAGGTTGCGAATGTGGACATGAATGCAATTGTGCACATGAGACCAATCTAGACTACAAAGACTTGTACCTACGTACTATGGCAGACTTTGAGAATTATCGCAAAAGGTCAATGGGTGCTATTTCTGATGCCAGAACAGACGGCAAAGTAGATGCACTCAATACAATCTTGCCAGCGATGGATACATTCCGTCAAGCGACAAGCATGATTACTGACAAAAACACCTTGATTGGTGTTCAATACATTGAGAAAAACATTTTGAATGCACTCACCAGCCTTGGTGTCACCAAGATTGATGCTAGCGGTCAGTTCGACCCAGAGCTTCACTGCGCAGTGAGTACAGACAGCGAGAGTGACGTCCCAGCGGGCACTATCGTAAAAGTTTTGGCCGATGGCTACAAATTGGGCGACAAAGTGATTCGTTATTCACAAGTAATTGTTAAGAAATAATAAGGAGATTTATTATGGGAAAAATTATTGGTATCGACTTAGGTACAACTAACTCTTGCGTGGCAGTAATGGAAGGTGGCAAGCCAACCGTTATCGTCAATAGCGAGGGTGCAAGAACTACTCCATCAGTAGTAGGATTCAAAGATGACGGCACAAGACTAGTAGGTCAAGTGGCAAAACGTCAAATGGTAGCAAACCCAGAGCACACTGTTTATAGTATCAAACGTGAAATGGGTTCAAACTACAAAGTTAATATTTACGGCAAGGACTATAGCCCACAAGAAGTAAGCGCTATGGTACTTACTAAACTAAAGGCTGATGCGGAAGCATATCTTGGTCAACCTGTGACTCAAGCAGTTATCACCGTGCCAGCATACTTCAACGACAGCCAACGTCAAGCGACCAAAGATGCAGGCAAAATTGCTGGTCTAGAAGTACTACGTATCATCAACGAGCCAACAGCAGCAGCATTGGCTTATGGCCTAGACAAAGAAGGCAACAAAAACCAAAAAATCCTAGTATACGACCTTGGTGGTGGTACATTCGACGTATCAATCCTTGAGATTGGTGACGGCGTATTTGAAGTGTTGTCTACAAATGGTAATACTCGCCTAGGTGGTGACGACTTCGATAATGTTATCGTTAACCTATTGGTAGACGACTTCAAGGCTCAAAATGGCATTGATTTGTCTAATGACAAACAAGCAATGCAAAGACTCAAAGAAGCAGCAGAGAAGTCAAAAATCGAACTTAGCCAAACAACTTCTTCAACAATCAGCCTACCATTCATTACAGCAGATGCAACTGGTCCAAAACACCTTGAATACACTTTGACTCGTCAAAAGTTCGAGGCTCTTATCGATAACCTAGTAAAAGAAACTCTAGAATGCACCAAGAGAGCAATGAATGATGCCAAACTCAACTTTGCAGATATCAGCAACGTAGTGCTAGTTGGTGGCTCAAGCCGTATTCCAGCAGTAGTTAGCGCTATCGAGAGTTTGACTGGCAAGACAGCATTCAAGGGTGTCAACCCAGACGAATGCGTGGCTATCGGTGCAGCAATCCAAGCAGGTGTATTGAGTGGCGAAGTTAAGGACGTATTGCTCCTAGACGTGACACCATTGTCACTTGGTATTGAAACACTTGGTGGTGTATGCACCAAACTTATTGAGAGAAACACAACTATTCCTACCAAGAAGAGCCAAGTATTCTCTACAGCAGCAGACAATCAACCTGGTGTAGAAATCCACGTATTGCAAGGTGAACGTGAGTTCGCAGCACAAAACAAGACCCTAGGTAGATTCCAACTCGTTGGTATTCCACCAGCACCAAGAGGTGTGCCACAAATCGAAGTGACATTCGACATTGATGCCAATGGTATCGTCAATGTTAGTGCCAAAGACTTGGGTACAGGCAAAGAGCAAAAAATCACTATCACAGCAAGCAGTAATCTAAGCGAAGCAGAAATCGACAAGGCTGTGAAAGAAGCAGAACAATTCGCCAAGGAAGACAAAGAAAAGCGTGAAATCGTTGATGCTAGAAACAATCTTGACGGCATGATTTTCAATATCGAAAAGAGCGCAAAAGACAATGCCGACAAACTCAGCGATGCTGACAAGACCGCATTGAATAATGCTTGTGAAGAAGCCAAGAAGCACCTAACTAGCGAAAATAAAGACGAACTCAACAAGGCTGTTGAAGATTTGTCCAAGGCTAGCCAAGACATCTTCGCCAAAATGTACCAACAAGCACAAGCAGAAGCTCAAGCACAACAAAACAATGGCACCAAAGATGGTGACCCAGAAATCATTGTAGAAGACGACAAAAAGTAATAAAGGATTTTTATGGCAAAAGATTATTATAGCGTTCTGGGGGTCGATAAAAATGCAAGCGATGATGACATCAAGTCGGCATACAGAACGCTTGCCAAAAAATATCACCCCGACTTAAACAAAGACAACCCAGAAGCAGAAACCAAGTTCAAAGAAGTCAACGAAGCATATGGTGTGCTTAGCGACAAGCAAAAGCGTGCCAACTACGACCAATTCGGCTCGGCAGACGGCAACCCATACACACAAGGTGGCTTCGGCGGTGGTCAGGGCTTTGAAGGTGGGTTTGGTGGATTTGAAGATATATTCAATATATTTGGCTTTGGCGGTGGCAAACGTGGAGCTAATGCACCAAGACGTGAGCAGGGTGATGACCTAGAAATCACTCTCAAAATTAGCATGGCAGAAGCGGCTTTTGGTTGTGAAAAGACTATACAAATCAATCGCAAAGTTAAATGCGAAACCTGTGGCGGAAGCGGAGCAAAGGCAGGTAGTACAAAAACAACTTGTCCAGAGTGTAATGGCTCAGGTAGAGTAGAGTTTGTACAAAATACTCTCTTTGGCAGAGTAAAAAATGTGGGCACTTGTAATTATTGTGGTGGCACAGGCAAAGTAGTCAAAGATAAATGCACTTCTTGTCGTGGTGCTGGTGTCAAAAATGGCACTCACACACTCAATGTTAAGATTCCTGCAGGCATAGACAATGACCAAACACTCAAAATGCGTGGCGAAGGTGACCAAGTAGGCTCACCAGACGGCATTGCAGGTGACTTGCATATTCACATTATAGTAGAGCCACACCCAATGTTAGAGCGTAAGGGCTTTGACCTATACACAGATGTATATGTACCATTCACCACACTTTTGTTGGGCGGAGAAGTGGAAGTTCCTACACTCAAGGGTAATACTACTCTCAACATACCTGCATTAACACAGAGTAATACTAGATTTACTCTACGTGGCAAGGGTGTCAACTACCTACGCACAGGTGGAAGTGGTGACTTGATCGTCACACTCAAAGGTGAGATGCCAAAGAACATTGACCGCAAGACCAAAAATATGCTCAAAGATATGGCAGACTCAATGAAACTTTCTGACTATCCGAAGTCTTCTAACTACAAAAATAAAATAGATAAAAATAGATAAGCTTAATCACTTATCTATTTTTTTATAAATCAATAAAAAATAAAATATTTTATAAAAATTTCAATTTTATATAAAAAATACAATAAAAATATATATTTTTTGGTTAAAATTGCGGTTTTTTGATATTTTTATTATCAAAATGAGTAAATTGTTGCAAAATATATTTAATAATTAATTTAATATAAAATAATTAAAAAATTATTTTTATTTTATTAATCAATTATAATTATAAAAAAATATCCAT
>JBKSMV010000065.1:0-12646 GCA_046881985.1 Clostridia bacterium | reverse complement strand
AATAATTAATTTTATTAAAAATAAATTAAAAAAATAGGCTAAAATCGTTTGTCAAAATAAAAATATACAATTATAATCAAGATATAAGGGAGAATGCTATGTTCTTAGGCAAGACAGCTTGTAAACTAGATGCAAAAGGTAGACTTATTGTTTATAGTAAGTTTAGAGAGCAAATTAATGAGCAATCCCTTATCATATCACGCATTCATGATGACCACCTTATCTTGTTATTGGAGAGTGAGTTGAGTTCTGAGATAGAAAAGATTGAAGCAGAAGACCGACCACGAAAAGAAAAAGAAGACATATTAAGATATTTGTGTGGTAATAGTGAGTATGTCAATATGGACTCTCAAGGCAGGATTACTATTCCAAAGATTTTTATCGAACATGCACAATTATCAAATAAAGTTGTACAGGTGGGTAAAGAAAACAAAATTGAGATTTGGGACGAAACTAGGTGGAGTGAGAGTCAAAACGGAAATGTAGGTATCAAAATATAAAATATGTTCAAACATTATTCAGTACTAAAGGACGAAAGCATAGAAGGCTTACACATTAGACCCGACGGAATCTATGTAGATTGCACTACAGGAGGAGGCGGGCATTCTTTGGAGATTGCTAGTAGACTAACCACAGGACAACTGATATGTTTTGACAAAGACCAAGATGCTCTCAATGCGGCACACGAAAGACTAGCAGAACACTTGGACAAGATACGATTTATTCAAGCAGACTTTTTCGACATCAAAGATGTGTTGTATTCCATCGGCATAGAGAAAGTGGACGGCATTATCGCAGACCTTGGCGTGTCATCTTACCAAATAGACACTGCAGAACGTGGATTTAGTTATATGGCGGACGGACCTTTAGATATGCGCATGAATCAAAATGCCGACTTCTCCGCATACAACGTTGTCAATGAATATAGTGAAGAAGATTTGCGAAAAATCATGTTTACCTATGGAGAAGAACGTAATAGTTCAGCCATCGCTAGACGAATCGTAGAGAAACGTAAACTCAAGCCAATCAGCACCACATTTGAGTTGAAAGAGATAGTGACGAGTTGCTATCCACCAGCGCAACGCTTTAAGCCAGCACTAGCCAACAAAGTTTTCCAAGCCATTCGCATTGAAGTCAATGGCGAACTAAAGGGTCTGGACGAAGCGATAGAAGATATGATTGATTGTCTCAAATCTAATGGAAGACTATCGATTATCACATTCCACACCCTAGAAGATAGAGCGGTAAAAAATATATTCAAGACCCATGCTACAGATTGCATATGTCCGCCACAATTTCCGGTGTGTGTATGTCATCACAAAGCAGATATAAAACTTATTACACGCAAACCAATCATGCCAAGCGAAAGAGAATTGAAGGAGAATAGTCGAAGCGCATCAGCCAAGTTGCGCATAGCAGAGAAACTATAACGGAGGTATCAATGTCAGTGTTTGACACAGAACAAAGGACGAGCACTGTAAACAATGCGACAGAAACGGATTTCAAAAATTATTTTGTCAATAGCAATTACCTTGATAGACAGAGCAGGATAGATGCAGAGTACAACACCAGCATCGCTAAAGGAGACCTGTCAAAAGAGAAGTTCACTCAGGTAGAAAGTGCTAATGACAATCTTTTTGGTGAATATAAGAAAGTAAGCGACAACAAGAAAAAACTGCAGAGCGTAAGATGGAAACTTGTGCTATTTAATTATATTTTCATCACAATGTGCTTGTTTGCTTTCTGTGTATACAATGTCGTTGTTATATCCAATTTGAACTATAATATCAAACTCAAACGTACCGAAGACAACGCTTCTATTCATTACAATATGCCAGACTACGACTATCAAGATATGTTAGATTTACCACTGCTGTAAGGCATAATTTCAAGACTATAAAATACTTATATATTATGAAAGTATATTATAGTCTTTTTTCTTTGCGCAAAAGATTCTTAATATTCATATTAGTTGCCTTGACAGTGTTCACGGCACTTTTTTGTAGGCTATTTTACTTGACGATTATATCTGGCGAAGCACTGCAAGTTATGGCTTGTCAGCAATGGCTACGTAGTCTGCCTTTGTCTGCAAAACGTGGCGAAGTATTTGATACTTCGGGCAATCTGCTCGTCACCAACGAAACAACCTATGATATATACGTACGTGCACGTAATGTAAAATCTGCCGACTCTGTTGCAAAATGTTTGAGTGAAAAACTAGGGCTAGACTACGAAAAGGTGTATGCCAAAGCGACAAATATCAAAGTGAGTGAAAGTCTAATCAAACTGCAAGTCCCTTCAGATACGGCAATGCAAATAGTTTCAAAAAACTTAGACGGCATATATCTATCTCAAAATGTCCGTAGAGTCTACCTATACAACGACCTACTGACACAAGTTTTGGGCTATACCACCATAGACAATCAAGGTCAGGCAGGTATTGAAGCATATTATGATAAGTTTCTCAAAGGTATCAATGGCAAAAGCCTAACCCAAACCAATGCTCAAGGCAAAGAGTTAGAAGATAGTCTAAGATATTATCTACCTAGCACAGACGGATACAACTTGTCACTAGAAATCGACCTAACCATGCAACTCGTACTAGAGAAGCACCTTGCTATTGCTTATGAAGAAAACAAGGCTCTCAAGGTGGGCGGGATTATTCTCAATGCGCAGACTGGCGGAATACTTGCCATGTCGAATAAACCAAGCTTCAATCTCAACGAAGTGCCAAGAGACGATATAACAACTCTCAATACACAAACAAAGAACTCAATGGTGGTAGACATATACGAGCCGGGCAGTACATTCAAGGTGATAACATTAACGGCGGCTCTCAATGAAGGGTTAGTCAGTCTGCAAGATAAGTTTTATTGTTCTGGGGCTAGTGTTATTAATGGCGAGCGAATCAAGTGTTGGCGCTCAATAGGTCACGGCTCGCAGACTTTGCCCGAAGCACTCAAAAATAGTTGCAACTGCGCATTTATGAATATAGCACAACGAGTGGGTGTGACCAAGTTGTATGAGTATATCAATATGTTTGGTTTTGGTAATAAGACAGGCGTAGATATCGCTAGTGAGAGTAGTGGTATTGTCATGGCAGAGAATAGTGTGCGACTAGTAGACTTGGTAAGAATAGGATTCGGTCATGCAATTGCTGTCACACCGCTACAAATGGTGACCGCATTTGCTGAAATAGTTAATAATACATCTATTACACCACATCTATTGAAGTCTATTGATGCCATAACAGGTACAGAGATGACATATACTTCAGGCGGTAAGAGTCTAAATCTTAAGGAAAGTACAATTAATACCATTAGACAATTGTTGGGCTCAAACCTTAACGGCTTTGATGGAGAATATACTTGGTTGGCAGGTTATGATGTTGGTGGCAAGACCGGTACAGCACAAAAATACGAAGATGGTAGAGTGGCACAAGGGAAGTACGTGGCAAGTTTTATAGGAGTATATCCAACACAAAGTCCTAAATATATAATGATTATCACCATAGATGAGCCAAGTGCAGGTGCATATTATGGCGGTGTTGTAGCAGCACCAGTAGGACAAAGGGTGTTTGGAGAAATATTTAATTCTAAAAATATATCACCAGATAATCCAACTGATACAGCAAAACAAAACGTACTTATGCCATATGTTGTTGGTATGCCACTAGCAGAAGCCTGTGCCAAGATAAAGGAAGTGGGGCTAACGTGCAATATTCAGGGTGAAGGCGAATATGTATTGGCACAATACCCACAAGCAGACACACAATTGTCCAAATATACAGAAGTAGCAGTACAAACCAATTAGGAGGGAATATGCGAATTAGCCAAATATTAAAAGACGTACCTATAAAGGACAAAAACTTCACAAAAGATTTAGATATCAACCATTTGTCTTGCAATCCAACAGAGAGTCAGGACGGCGGAATGTTTTTTAACCTACGTGCTTCGCAAGACTATGCCATAAAGGCTTTTGAAAACGGCGCAAATTGTATGGTGGTGGAGAAGCCTATCGATATCAATGTCCCACAAATCATTGTGCCAAATGCACGTAAGGCCATGTCCTACGCTAGTGCCAGTTTTTATAACTACAATCCCGAAGACTTTACCATAATAGGTGTCACTGGTACTAATGGCAAGACTACCACGACACATTTAGTGCATCAATTATTGACTAAAATGGGGCAAAAATCTGCTTTAATAGGTACGGAAGGTGTTTATTTGGGAGATAAGATTTTGCCTGCAAAATTAACCACTCCTGACCCAATTGACCTATTCTCACTCTTTCAAAAATGTAGGCAGTCAGGCATTAACAATATCGTTATGGAAGTTTCAGCTCATGCCAGCGCATTGGAAAAGATTGCACCAATCAAATATGATGCCATGATGATAACCAATATCACACAAGACCATTTAGACTTTTTCAAGACAATGGACGCATATGCAGAGCAGAAATATAGATTGCTCTCACCAAAATCATGCAAACGAGCCATAGTAAATATTGATGATTCTACACTCAAACAAAAGTTCTCAACCCTTGGCAATCACAAAATAGGCATAGGTAAAAGTAGACTTGCAGACTATCAAATTATGCTAGAAGATATGTCTATGCAGGGTAGTAGTGCAACAATTTTGCATGGTGGCAAGGACTACACCATGCATACAAACCTTATCGGCGAATATAATGTCTATAATCTAGTGTCAGCATTATCGATATGTGCAGAACTAGGGTATTCTATGGAAGACATGCAAAAGGTGGTCAACAACACCAAGTTTGTTGTACCGGGCAGAATGCAGGTTGTTCCGCTAAGAAATGGCGCAAATGCAGTGATTGACTATGCGCACACTCCAGACGGCGTGTATCAGTTCTTAACTACATTAAAAAAGACCAATCCTTACGGCAAACTAATAGGAGTCTTTGGTTGTGGTGGCAATCGTGATAGGGACAAACGACACAAGATGGGAGCTATAGCCAGTGAACTATGTGATTATGTCGTAGTCACGTCAGATAATCCACGAAACGAATCACCAGAACTTATTGTCAAAGACATTGTTTCTGGTATAAAATCGACCAATTTCGAGCAAATTATCGATAGAAAAGACGCAATCCACCAAGCCATCAACCATGCAAGAGCAGGAGATGTGGTAGCAATATTTGGTAAGGGCGCAGAGAGAACACAAGAGATAAATGGTGTAAAATACCCAATGAATGATTTTGACACGGTCAACGAAACTATTGTGAGGTAAATATATGGAAGATGATTTTAGGTTTTTTGATAAGTTTTGCATTGTCGTTGTTGTTTACATATGTTGTTATCAAATTGTCAAAGAAACTAAAATCACAGCAGACTATACTCAAATATGTCGAAGAGCATAAATCAAAACAAGGCACACCAACAATGGGTGGCATAGGATTTATCCTTGCCACCATAATTGTTGCATTGTGTTTGAATGGATTTTCTACATATTGGGTATTTGGACTAGCATCAGGCGTGGGTTTTGGGTTATTGGGCTTTTTGGACGACTTTATCAAGATTAGATACAAGCAAAATCTCGGTCTTCGTCCATATCAAAAAATCATAGGACAAGTAGGCATTAGTTTGATATTAGCCATGTATGTCTACTATTTCTCTGGTCGTGGCGGACAGATTGTTTTGCCATTTAGTTTGAAAGTAGTAGATATCGGTTTTTGGGTAGTACCGCTTATTGTGGTATTATGCTTGGCACTTACAAATGCTGTCAACCTAACAGACGGACTTGATGGACTAGCCAGCAACACATCTATGCAGTATTTCTTGTTTATGACCATTATATTAGTTATCTTTGCTGGTAGACAGTTTAATGCAGGAGAGTTGGACTCTGTGGTCAATGGCTACAATCAACTTGCCATCATGCAAGCTTGTCTAATGGGTGGAGTGTTTGCATTCTTGGTATTTAATACTAACAAGGCTAGCATTTTTATGGGCGATGTAGGGTCGCTTGCTTTAGGCGGTTTTGCTAGTGCTGTGGCGAGCCTAACAGGAATGGAACTTTTTGTACCGATTATAGGAATAATATTTGTTATCACAACCTTGTCCGACATTATTCAAGTGGCTTATTACAAACGTACACACAAGAGAGTCTTTCTCATGGCGCCGATTCATCACCATTTCCAAAAGAAAGGATATAGCGAAGCTAAAATTGGTTTTTGCTATTCTGCGGTGACAACCATAGTTGGCTTGATAAGTGTGCTACTGATAATTATCTCATAATTGGACAAGTATGCGAATATGATATGGTATGAGTAAAAATGGCAAAATCTTGATGTTTATTACCATATTGATATCCGTTTTTGGTGTCTTGATGATATATAGTGCCAGCCATGTGACGAGCGGAACACATTATGCGGTCAAACAAGCCATATCTTTGGTGGCTGGTCTTGGCACAATGATAGGCTGTATGTTTTTGAATCCAAAGTTGTTTCAAAAGTTTGCCATAGTGGCATATATAGTCGGTATAATTATGCTGGTTCTAGTATTCGTGCCAGGGCTTAGCACAACAAGTTATGGTGCAACACGTTGGATTAATCTTGGATTTTTGAGTGTACAACCAAGCGAGATTGCCAAGTTTTGCCTTGTAATCTTTGTAGCTTGGTATGTATGTAGATATGATATTGCCAACAATATTTGGCGATTGCTTTTTATCTTGGCATTGGGCGGAGTGTATTGTGTGCTTATAATGATAGAGCCTAATATGTCTATCACGATTTGTGTCGGAATTACTTTGCTTTTTATGCTGTTTGTAGGCGGTGCTAGATGGAAGTTTTTCGGCATAATTGCCATACCTTTGGTGGCACTTGCTGTTTTGTTGGTAATTATAGAGCCTTATCGACTGAGCCGAATTGTTGCCTTTCTAAATCCTTGGGAAAATCCACTTACTGAAGGCTATCAACTTATTCAATCACTTTATGCTATATCTAGCGGTGGAGTGTTTGGTGTGGGGTTGTTTAATAGTAGACAAGCACATATGTTTTTGCCTTTTGCAGAATCGGACTTTATCTTTTCAATCATTGTCGAAGAGTTAGGTTTGATGGGTGGAGTGCTGGTTATCATTGCATTTGCTGTGATGATAGTGCAGATATTCAAGATTGCTCTTCGTGCCAAAGACAAGTTTAGTAGCCTTGTCTGTATGGGTATAGGAGCACTAATATTCTTCCAAGTGGCTATTAATATCGCCGTAGTCACAGGCAGTATACCGCCAACAGGTATACCATTGCCATTCATCAGCGCTGGTGGTACGAGCTTGCTAGTATTTATGACGGCAATAGGCATTGTGCTAGGTGTAGACAGGCAGAGTAGAAAAGACAACAAAGTAAAAGTTTTTGAAAAATAAAAAAAGCACATTAAGTGCTTTTTTTAATGATTCATTATATCATCATCTCGTATTTCATCAGTGTTTTTGTAATCTAAAAACTTAATAGGACTGTTAGACATCATATTGGTTAGATTGTATGCTTCTTCCATTTCTAGAGCTTCAACATTTAAGTGATAGGCTAAGAGTAACTTGTCCAGTCCATGCAATATTTCGTCAATTTTGCTTTCACCACGACTAGATTTGAGTATATGTAAAAATGGCATACCAAAATCATTTTCATTATATAATTTTCTTTGAGCTTCATTGTCAAAGTTGTCGTTTACTAGTTTTTTTAGATAATTTTTCAGTCCTGTGACGCCAATAGCATAACCTACACCATAGTTGTGTACACCGCTATCATTGGAAAGTTTATATATAGAGCCGAAACCCATATTAAAATGAAAGTGTGGTTCTTCAACATATTCTGGATAAACTTCTTTATATAGTCTTGGCATACTACCATTTTTGTGCTTAAAATTACAATGGTCATATCTTAGTAGTAAAGATGCAGAGCTCATATTTTTTTTGTCTAGCCCATAAGGCAACCAATATTGATGTATAGAGAAATCTCTAGCCATATCGGCAGTACGGAATAGGGCATCAACATGACTGTCTGTCGATAAGTCGTGAAATATTTTTTCAAAATCAGCCAAAGCCTCTTGAGTAAGTCTTAGTGGAAACATTGTGTGGTCAGGGTTTTTGTCAAAATCAAACTGGATAGTGGTTAAAACTGCAGATTTTGGCGTACTTTGGCTTCTTGTTATTGACAATTCAGAATAATTGATTCGGTGTAGAGCAGGGTTGACACTTCTTTGAAAATAACCACTGCCTATATGTCTTTTTCTAGCCATCATGGAGTTTCTCCATAAATCACAAGACAGCAAAACATTGTTCTTTTGTATTCTATCAGTATTTAGTGTTTCACGCAAAAACTTCTTAAATTTTGATTTTGTAATATCAACTTGATTTTGCTCATTGTGATACTGACAATCAATAGTTGGTATAAGGTCTAGAACCAAAGACTCATAGTTTTCATCTATCAAGTCTTGTGGTGTTTTTCTCTGATGACAGCCAACTTCGGTGCTATCAGTATAGTGTTCGCAAGGAATAGAAGATATTAAGTTTTTGATAAGACTATAATCTACATTGTTTGTCATAATACTCTCCAATATTAATTAAATGATAACACGACAGCAGCCAATAGTCAATAGTCAAGATGTAAATATACACCCAAATCTTTGCATCTGCATACTATAAATTATGATATTACATAATAAATATAAGGTGAGTGGTGGCAAACGTGTTTTTGGCGAAATTGCTACACCAATCAGCAAAAATGCCATACTACCAATCATGGCGGCCAGCATTATTTGTCAAGGCAAAACCCTCTTAAAATCATGCCCTGACCTTACCGATATTGATAATATGATATTATTATTAGAAAAGGTAGGGGCGAAGGTTGTTCGAGATGGGGAAGATATAGAGATTGATGCCAGTGAAATAGTATGTGGCGATATGTCAGAAGAAATATCTTCACGTTTTCGTTCATCTATTTTTATGTTAGGGGCACTAATTTCTCGTTGTCGTTACGCCAAAGTAAGTCAGCCTGGTGGTTGTGCTATTGGGTTGCGAAGCATAGACATTCACTTAGAAGCATTGAAAAGAATGGGTGTGGTGGTTAAGGAAGAAGACGGCTATGTAATATGTGACGGAACAAATATGCATGGAGCAGACATATATCTTCGTTATGGTAGTGTGGGCGCAACAGAAAATATCATCATGGCAAGCGTGCTGCTAAAAGGCAAAACACGTATTATAAATTGTGCTTGTGAGCCTGAAATTGTAGACTTACAAAACTTTCTCAACAAATGTGGTGCTAAAATTAGTGGCGCAGGCACTAGTTTTATAACAATAACTGGGGTGGAGCGATTGTATGGAACACAATATACTGCGGTAGCAGATAGGATTGTGGCAGGAACGTACTTGTGCTTTGGTGCACTCAATAAAGGTAAACTTTGTATAACTAATATCAATCCCAAACTATTAAGTGAACCTATAAACGTGCTCAAGCAAATGGGTTGTGATGTTCTTACTACCAATAATGCTGTCAAAATTAATGCCCCAACACGTCTAAATAGTATAAATATGCTACGTACCAATCCATATCCGGAGTTTCCAACCGATTTACAGTCATTATTTATGAGTATGTTGGCTATATCCAAAGGTGATAGCATCATTGAAGAAAATGTTTTTGAGAATAGATTTCACAATGCTCATGAGATAAATAAACTAGGCGGAGATATAATAGTGCAAGACAAACTTGCCATCATTCATGGAGTCAAAAAATTAAAGCCAGGGCATCTAATTGGCAGTGATTTGCGTGGTACAATGGGACTTATCTTGTTGGCAAGTGCTATAAATGGTGTGAGCACAATTGATGGAGCACAATATGTGGAGCGTGGTTATGGTAATTTTGAGCAAAATATTGCCAAAATAGGTATAGATATAGTGCGGTTATAGGGCAAAAATACACAACTTTTAGGGTTTTATCAAGAAAAATGTGGTCAAAATGTTTGACTGCTTTTTTTATATATATTATAATCTAACTAGAATTTAGGAGACACTTGTGGCGAATAAGCTCAATTTCATCATCGATGTAGGTTCTAGCAAGATAAGGTTGGCTATCACTCAGCAACTAACCCACACCAGCAAAATAGTTTCTCTCATTGAGAAGGATTATGATGGGTATGCTGACTCTGAGTTTTTCAACCCAGTTAGTGTCAAGCTTTGTCTGCAAGACATGATTAACTCTGCCATTAAGCACACAAACTCTAAGATTAAGCACGTCTATGTCGGTGTGCCAAGCGAGTTTTGTGTATGTGTGTGCAAGCGTATATCTAGTTGCTTGCCAAAGACTAGGAAGATTAGCCGTGAGTTTATTGACTCATTATTAGCCAAAGGCAATGGCATGGATAGTGAGAAGTTTAAGGTTATCAACTATAGCCCAATGAAATACACCATTGACGGCGACATTGATATCGTTCAGCCAATAGGGCACAAGACACAAAATATTAGCGTAGATTGCTCATATATTTTAGCCAAGAGAGATTTTATCAATCTTTGTGACGAAGCCTTGCATAGTGCAGGGGTAGAGAATATTACTTATTTGTGTTCTGCTTTGGCACAAGCTTTATCTATCAATGCTGAGCCACGACTAGAGCCAACAATCATTGTAGATGTTGGACATATAACAACAAGTGTTGCAGTGCTAAAGGGTGAGGGCTTAATCATGTTGAGTTCATTCTCACTAGGCGGTGGGCACATTTCAGCAGACTTGATGCAACTACTTAAGATGAGCTATGCAGATGCAGACCTTATCAAACGTAAAGCCATACTTACCATTCAACCAGAAAAGACTGAACGATATGAGATTAAGATAGGCGATAGAGTGATAAGTTCACTTATTCAAATCACTAACGACATCATATGTTCTCGTATAGAAAACATTGGTCAACTCATAGAGAATCTTCTCAAGATTGATACTACTTATTCGCAATATCCAATCTACTTGACAGGAGATGGACTTGTAAATATCAAGGGCGCAAGACAAGTTTTGTCTAGCGTCACCAAGCAACAAGTGCTACCATTTGAAGTGAAGAATTATGAGAAAATAGGCAAATATCAAACAAGTGTCGACGGACTGGTAAAATTGGTTTCAAAATTGGTATAGGAGGAGATTATGGAAAACAATTTGTGTAATATCAAAGTTATAGGTGTAGGTGGTGGCGGTAATAACGCCGTAGAGAGAATGATTAATGCTGGCATCAAGAGTGCAAGTTTTGTGGCAGTCAATACTGACAAACAAGCACTTCTCATGAGCAGTGCACAAGAGCTGTTGCAGATAGGTGCAGAACTCACCCAAGGTCTTGGTGCAGGCTCCAATCCTAGCAAAGGTGAAGGTGCGGCTATAGAGAGCAAAGAAGATATTCGCAAGGTGCTCGAAGGTTGCAACCTAGTATTCATTACCGCAGGTATGGGTGGCGGTACTGGTACTGGTGCAGCACCTGTTATTGCTCAACTCGCTAGAGAGATGGGTATACTTACCGTGGCAGTAGTCACCAAGCCATTTGAGTTTGAAGGCCCACGTAGAAAGGCTAATGCCGAACTTGGTATCAACAATCTCAAAAAATACGTCGACACCATAGTTATCGTGCCTAATGAAAAGTTGTATCGCATATTGAAAAAAGGTACACCAATGGTTGAAGCATTCCGTTTAGCAGATGACGTGCTTCGTCAAGGCATTCAAGGTGTGGCAGATGTGATTGTCACTCCATCACTAATCAACCTAGACTTTGCAGACGTCAAGACTATTATGGAAGGTAAAGGCTTGGCACACATGGGCATTGGTCGTGGTCGTGGCGAGAATAGAACTATTGAAGCCGTTCGCCAAGCAGTCACTAGCCAACTTCTAGAGACATCTATCGAAGGTGCAAGTGGCATACTTCTCAATATCAAGGGTGGCGAAGACCTTGCTCTAGACGAAGTGTATGATGCAGTAGGACTCGTTAGAGATGTTGCGAGTCCAGATGTCAACTTGATTTTCGGTACTTCTATCGACAAGAATATGAATAACGAAGTAGAGATTACTGTTATCGCTACAGGCTTTGAAGCAGACAAAGTTCAGCCAGTAGTTGACAATGCTCCAGACTTTGCAAAGAATGGCAAAGAGTTTACTCCTTTCCAAGAGAGTAAGCCAGTTAACAAACTAGAGCCAGAAGTTAAAGTGGAAGACCTTAATCACAAGGAAGAGCCAAAGCCACAAGAACAAATCAATCACATCAAGGTAGACAATTCAGACTTGCCACCATTCTTGAGAAAACTTAAAGGGAATTAACAAAAAGACGTCAAATGACGTCTTTTTTTCGGAGAATTTATATTTGTTCTTCTTGTTCATGGCATTTACAATGACAAGAACATTGGTTAGTATTTTGTTTCTTTCCACATGTTTTACCATAAGGACAGCCAATACATTTTTGCCCACTTTTTTTTGCTTTAATAATATATAAAATCGCTAATCCAATTATTAATGCAATAATTAAAATTGCAATTATATCAGATATTTTAAATCCTAATAACATATTTTATTATATTAAGAAAGAGAATATTCTTTCTTAACATTATTTCTATTTTTAATTATTAATAAAGTAATTATTAAAGCAATAGCAAGAGTAATAATCCAACCAACAATA
>JBKSMV010000064.1:0-5103 GCA_046881985.1 Clostridia bacterium | reverse complement strand
ATTTTTTGCGTCTTTTATTAAACTTGTGAATAATTTCATGCGGTCAATATTATTTATATATTTTAGCTGTTCTGCGCAATTTTCTATATTTCTTTGTTCGTTTATAGAAATTAATTTTTTATTATTTTTTTTTGATACTATTGCATTGATTATTGTGTTGACTATTATAGTTGTCGCTATGGACAAAAGTGCACATGTCCACACATTGTAAATGTAGAATCTCAACCATGCAAAAGATATAAAAAATACTATCACATATCTAAATGCGATATCACTTATTTTGGCGACAATGTTTTTATTCATAGATTTATTATGTCCAATTTTTTTATCGGTCAAACCCTTGCATCAAATTGACAATCTCGCACTAAAGGTTTATCATAAAGGTATGAATATAATTAATCTTATCAACAAAAAACGCCTAGGCGGTAGACTTACCAATGAAGAAATAGAATGGGTGGTCAAGAATTATTGTAAGGACAAAATCCCCAACTATCAAATGAGCGCATTGCTTATGGCGATATGCAACAAAGGTTTTTCGTACGAAGAGACTCTTGCCATGACACTAGCCATGAAGAATAGTGGCAACGTGTACGACTTTGACAAACGAGAGTCATATATATTAGACAAACATAGTACAGGTGGAGTTGGTGACTCTACTACATTTATTATGACATCTATTTTGGCGAGCCTTGGCTATAAGGTTGTCAAGATGAGTGGTCGTGGGCTAGGTCATACTGGCGGTACTCTAGACAAACTAGAAGTATTTAAGGGAGTCAAACACAATTTCAAACTTGACGCTGTGAGAGAGTTGTTAGACAAAAACAATGCCGTATTTATTGGCGCAAAAGATGTCGCACCTGCTGACAAAAAGATATATGCCTTGCGAGACGTGACAGGTACGGTAGAGAGTGTGCCATTAATATGTGCAAGTGTATTGTCCAAGAAACTCGCTTGCGGAGCACATGGCATTGTCTTTGACGTGAAATGTGGCGAAGGCGCATTCGCTCGCAATCTCAACGAAGCGATTCATTTGTCCAAACTCATGCAACGTATACTCAAGAGTCAAGATGTGGATTGTGCATTTGTTATTACAGATATGGACTCACCACTCAGTCGTGGCATAGGCAGAGAGTACGAAGTTGCAGACGTATTGAGAGTTTTGCATGGAGAGAAGTGCGACTTGCGTGAAGTATCACTCAAACTAGCCGTAGAAGCCATGAGACTACAGAAGCCAGAACTCGAAGCCAAGTATGCTTATGCACAAGCCTGCCAAGTGCTTGACAATGGACAGGCTAGAGAGAAGTTTGCAGAGATTCTCAAGAGTCAGGGGGCGAAGTTTGACGATGTAGACGACTATATGCTCGTGCACAAGACCAAATACACTACCACTATCAAAGCCCAAAAGGCTGGTTACGTTTCCAAAATAAGCGCTCGTACACTTGGTGATGCTGTGAGAAAACTCGGTGGCGGACGACTAGAAGAAGGTGACTGCCTTGTGCCAAATGTTGGCATTGAGATATTGTGCAATATTGGCGACAAAGTCAAAGTTGGCGACACATTGGCATACGTGCATTACGAAGATAAGGCTAGATATAATAAGGTTAAAGATGACGTGGATAATGCTTTCAAAGTAAGTCTCATGCCACGTGAGAAAAAACTTGTGCTACAGGAGATAAAATGACATATATTGCACATAACGAACAAGACACCAGAGCCTTAGCCCAAGAGTTTGCATCGAAATTAACTCTTGGAGATATTGTGCTACTCAATGGCGACCTAGGTGCTGGCAAAACAACTTTTACAAGGTTTGTTTTTGAGTCCCTTGGTGTCAAAGCGGTAGTCAATAGCCCCACTTTCGCTATAATGAAAATGTATAATAGCGACAAAGGGGAGCTTTATCACTTTGATACTTATAGAGTAGACGTGGATGAAGCTATAGAAGCAGGCTTTGATGAGATATTTACCGAACATGACGACAAGATTATTTTTGTAGAGTGGAGTGAAAATATCTCCGCACTTATTCCAAAGGCGAGATATATAGTCAACATCAAATATATAGACGAAAACTCTAGAGAGATTGAGGTTGTAGACAATGAATAGGCTGATAATCAATACCGTATTACCAAAATTGCAGATAGTGGTGTCCAAAGACACTCAAGTTTTTGGTGAGATACTAGAAGCCAGCAAACGACACAACGAAGTTTTGTTGCCCACAATCGAATCTTTATTACGTCAAGCCGAACTTGCCATACAAGACATAGACGAAATATATTGCTTTGTAGGACCTGGAAGTTTTACAGGAATCAGAGTTGGTGTTGCCACCACCAAAGCTCTACGTGATGCACTAGGAGTCAAGGCACTAGGCATGAACACTTTAGAATATTTACAACGATTAAGTATTGCCCAAGACCCAACTGCGAGTGTTTTTGCTTTATACGGCAGTATGAATAGTTATTTCGTAGCACACATAGAAAACGACGAACTCGTGATAGAGAAAGTCAATCAAACCAAAGACCAACTATTGTCTATCGCAAATGGTCGCAAAATATATATGTTTGCAGACACACACGACGAAGATTTTACCAAATATGTAGACTTGGATAATGAGATATTGCTAGATATGGCGGTGTCAATGCCAGACACGCCTACAGTAAGAGCATTGATGCCAGTATACTTCCAACTCTCACAAGCCGAAGCACAAAAAATTAACAAAAATGTGGATATCATCGAAGCCACAGAAAAAGACCTTGACTGGTTGGTCAAAGCGGACAATATGGTGTTTGAAGACAAGTGGACTAGAGAGTATTTTGCTACTTCTTTATCAAATGGTCTGCACAAGATATTCATAGCCAAACTTTTGGACGACAATATTGGCTTTATCGACTTAGAGATAGTGCCGGACGAAGTTAGCATAATGAAAGTAGCCGTTTTGCCAGAATACAGGCGAAACAATGTCGCTACACAACTGGTAAACAGAGCCAAAGTTTATACCAAAGAGCAGGGCATAGACACACTCTCTCTTGAAGTGTCAGAAAACAATATTCAGGCAAAATCTTTGTACACAAAACTAGGTTTTGCTACAAGGCGAATACGTAAAAACTATTACAAAGACCATTCCAACGCAATAGAGATGACCATCAATGTTTAATTGTAGTCATCAGGTAAATCATTGAGAATAAGTAGAGTGTCACCAGACCTTAGAAGATTCTTGAAAAGTATTTCTGCATCGTTAAGAGTCTTGGCATAATAACTATTTTGAAATCCAACAGAAAGCAGTCCGTCAGCGATTGCTTTTTTGTTTGTATTGTTGATGATTATGAAGATGTCCACAAACCTGCCTGCTTTAGCACCAAAATCATAGTTGATTTTGTATTGCAAATGTCCACCTTCCACCATTCCAGGACTAGCAACTATTTTTCTACCGGAAAATAGTGCGAGAGTATCGAGTGCAGAAGTTATGCTATCTGCACTAGCATTGTAGCTGTCATCAATGATATTTACGCCATTAGAGTTTTGTATCAGTTGCAGTCTATGTTCTTCTGGTATAAGGTTGGCGATTTTAGATATAACCACACTTTCGTCAGCGAGCCTGCAAGCCCCAGCCACCGCCAAAATTATATTGGTCACATTGTGCTTGCCAAGTAGACAAGTGCTGACATTGTATTGTGCATTAGGTGTGTGCAAGACAAAGTTTGTGCCTGCATTATTACACTCAATATCTGTAGCATAATAGTCTGCTGTGGTAGTTATAGATACACTTATTTTATTTCTGTCCCTTTCATCATACATTCGCTTAACAAAAGGGTTGTCTATATTGTATATAACATCACCTTGACAATAGTCGCTCAATTCTTTCTTTGTTAGATAGACATTTTCTACACTGCCAAAGCTTTCAATATGTGCAGGGCTAACGTTAGTAATTATGGCTATATCGGGATTTACCATGTGACAAAGTTCACTTATTTGTCCACGTTTTCTAGCCCCCATTTCGGCGACAAAGATTTCACTATCATCAGGCATAGAGTTGATGCACTTTGTCAGCCCCAATGGTGTATTGAAACTCTTTGGACTGGCGAAAACTTTTTGGTCACTTAAGAGTATGGTCAAATATCTTTTTACACTTGTTTTACCCACACTTCCAGTGATGCCGATTTTATGTAAATCTGTCATGCTAGACAACTTGCTTTTTGCTCGCAAAATGTATCTTCTGTTTATCAACTTTTCCATAGGTAGACAGCACAATACTGCAAGTGCGACAATGATATCTTTGTACAACATTGATGACACTATCATTATGCTCATTACACTATAATCACAACATAAGGTTAAAGGCAAAATTAATGTGTAAAATACAATAATATTACAAATAAATATTCTTTTTATTTTTGGTGTTAATTTTAATTTAATTTTTTTCTTTTTGAAATATTTGCACATTTCCAAAATGAGATAAAAAATATTAAAAATAAATGAAAAAATGATATAAAATATATTGTTTTTAATAAAAATTAATGAAATAATGCCTAAAATGCTAATAGTTGAGCACAAAATAATATTTTTTATATTTTTATAAAAACGAAAATATTTATTTAATTTATAACTTTTTATTTGCCAAAAATATAAATTATTTAATATGTAAAAATGCACACATATACTAAATATAATCAATGAAATAATTTCCAATGCAATCATCTAATTCTCCAAAAATCTTTTTACACTAAACATAAAATCTTGCTCATATTCTTGATAGGCAAAGTGTCCGCCATCGACAATTTTGACTTTCGCATTTGGCATATGCTTTGCCATGTATCTACACATATACATAGGAGTCTCTTTGTCACGCTTTCCCCAATAAAGTAGAGTGGGGCAATCAACGTATTTGCACGTGTGTTTCAAGTCAAGATTGACAATGTTTTTGAAGGTCTGCTTATCTATGTTTTTTAGCATCACATAGTCAGGCGAACCTACAACATTTTCAAAGCCGAGAATACGATTGTCCAAAGCCTTTTTACTATTATTCCATTTCCGCCAAAAAGGTCGACGTGGTTTAATTCCAGCACCGCCGGTGATGACTAACTTTTTGATAGGCATCTCACTTGATAGCAT
>JBKSMV010000063.1:0-7810 GCA_046881985.1 Clostridia bacterium | reverse complement strand
ACACCCCTGACAAAGAAGTAATGACAACTTTTCAAACCACTTCTCGCATGAACAAAAGATATTGTGTGGTAATGATGCGAGCTCTTCCTATTCTTCAAAAATATGCCAAGCATTTTGAATATGATGATATTCGTAGAGAATTGGCCAAACCAATGTCAGAGTTCGCTTTCGCCAAAATTGAAGGAAAAGATGATGCCACAACAAAACCACCTGACAAGGCTCAGATGGGATTTATGATATGTGGAATGATTGATGAGTTTAGACAATGCAGATATATTGACACCAAGTTTAATACTAATGTGCAAAAGCACTCTCTTGTCTTCCCAGATATTGACCAACCAAACTTTGGTATCAAGGCCACTACCGACCAAGAAACAATAGAAAGATATAGAATGATGATAGATAGAAATTGGACTGATGAAGGTTTTATAGATATTGACGGAAACTTCTACTATGTCGGCAGTGACCACCTACTCACTCTTAATTGGCTAGAACTAAATAAGATAAGCACAATGAACTTTATTCGAATCGCCAACCCAAGTAATGGCTATTTCTATATCACTAACGGCAAGGACGAAAAGACTGCCATACAAATAACAAGAAAACAAGCAAAAGCTCTGGTTACCTTGTATCGCATAATGAAAATCAAACGTCAAAACATGAGGCCTCTTAGTTTGAGCCTTTTCAAAAAGTCTGAAAATTTGGGCTTTGACAATCCTAAACACCTGGGTATAGGCATAAAAAATGCTCAAACTATTTCTGCATACGCAACTAGTGAAGAATTTGACTACGAAGAAGTCATGGAAGCCCTACGAGAAGTAAAATCAACCGGCAGACCGCCTGTATTGAAAGACTTCATTGTTAGATAAAAAAACACTCGTAATGAGTGTTCTTTTTTATTCTGCTTCGTACATTTCTGTATATATCTCGAATAATTTATCGACAATCTTTTGGTCAATGACTACATTGATAACATCATTTTCCACGTCCACTTCGAATGCAACAGCTTCGTCGCTAGCGACACCTTTCAATTTCTTGACTGGGCGCAGAATGGCATATTGCTTATCGTCCAACGGAATGAGTGCAATCTGCTCAAACTCCATAGGTTTGGCATCTTCATTGTATAGTACGATGTTGTCAAAATTGTCGTCATCTAAAAGCATGTCTATTGGGCTAAGTTGATTATTTTCCATAAAACCACCTCTATTTTCTATCTAAATATTCTTGCAATATGATTTGAGCAGATACGGCATCTAACATTTGTTTTCTAGCACGCCAATCATAACCTGCTCTTTTGAGTATATCTTCTGCTTCACTAGATGTCAAACGTTCGTCTATGAATGTAATAGGTAGATTAAACTTCTCTTTGAGTAATCCTGCAAACTCTCGTGTCTGTTGAGCAATCTCTTGCTCTTCTCCAGCCATATTGAGTGGCAAGCCTATCACAATATGATCGACTGAGTTTTGTTTTATAAGGTCTGCAAAGTGTTGCATATCTGTATCTAGGTCTACTCTATGATACACTTCATAAGCATTGGCGATAATATTTAACCAGTCGCTAAATGCAATGCCTATGCGAGCATTACCATAGTCAATACCCATAACTTTATTCATTGTCGAGTTTCTCCAACAATTCTTGCATCTGTGCTTTTAGTTCTGTATTCTTAGCCAACTTTTCACGTTCGCTTGCTTTCAATGCTTCTGGTGCTTTTGCCATAAATCCTGCATTGTTAAGCATTCTTTCAGAGCGGTCAATCTCTGCTTGATAGAATGCAATCTTCTCTAGATATTGTGTACGTAATGCTTCAACACCGGCATAGTTTGGATTGCGAATATAAAGTGTGCCAAGAATATTTGTCTTGGAAAGGTACTCTTTGGTTGACGTTGGAGCACCGAACTCTACTTCGTTGATTAGACACATTTTCTTGATGTGTGGTAGATAGTCTTTGATAGCTTCCGCATTCTTTAGGTCGAAATATGTGTCTACTTTTATATTCTCACCTATTTTATTTTCACCACGAATGGCACGAATTAAACCGATAATCTCGAAGATGTCCTCGCATAGGTCTTTTTCTTCCTTGCTATATGACAACTTTGATGCTGTTGGGAAGGCTGTATCAAGAATGCTATATTTATGATTTGGCAACTCTTGATATATCTTTTCTGTCACAAACGGTGCTACTGGGTGAAGTAGTTGTAGTATTGATTGATATACGTGTAGCAACACGCTTGGATTTGGTGACACCTTGTTGAGTTCGATATACTTATCACAGAACTTAAACCATACAAAATCATAGATTAATGTAGTATATTTACCGATATCTAGTTTGTCTAGACATTTATGGATTTGAGTGATTGTGCTATTGAGTTCGGACATAATCCATTTGTCAAATACGTTAAGTTTGATGTCTTTTATGTCTTTTGCGCCTTCTACGTTGGCAAGCACATATTTACCCGCATTGTATACTTTATTTAGGAAAATTGATGCATTCTCGGCATTTTTCATAGAATATCTGCTGTCAGCACCAAGAGTAACATTGTATACAAGGGACAATCTCAATGCATCTGTACCATATTTGTTGATAACATCTACAGGGTCAATGCCGTTACCTAGGTTTTTGCTCATCTTTCTGCCAAGTTCGTCACGTACAATGCCGTTAAGGAATACTTTGCGGAAAGGAATCTTGTTGACATTATATAGCCCACTAAACACCATTCTTGCTACCCACAAGAATATAATGTCATAACCTGTAATCATTACATCTGTTGGGTAGAAATAGTTAAGGTATTCTTCATTGTCAGGGAATCCTAAAGTGCTCATTGGCCACAATGCAGAACTAAACCAAGTGTCTAGCACGTCTAGGTCTTGAGTAAATGTCTTGCTATGACAATGTGGGCACTCTACCGGCTTGTCTACACTTGCCCATTCGTGACCACAATCTGCGCAGGTAAATACTGGGATTTGGTGTCCGCTCCAAAGTTGACGGCTAATACACCAGTCATGTACATTCTCTAGCCAGTTGAGATAAACTTTTTTCATTCTTGCAGGATAAATCTGCAATTCACCAGACTTGACACAATCAATGGCTGGTTGAGCAATGCCTTTCATCTTGACGAACCATTGCTTTGTAAATGCTGGCTCAACAATAGTATCACAACGACTGCAGTGACCTACGCTATTGTGATATTTTTCTTCTTTGATAAGATAACCTTGCTCTTTTAGGTCTTGGACAATGGCTTTACGTGCTTCAAATCTATCCATACCAGCATATTTGCCAGCACTTTCACTCATTTTACCATTACGTTCAATGACTTGAATGATAGGTAGATTGTGACGTATAGAGCATTCGTAGTCGTTAGGGTCGTGTGCTGGAGTAATCTTTACCACACCAGTACCAAACTCTGTCTCTACCATCATATCTGCTACAACTGGTATACTACGGTCGCATAGTGGTAGGTCAACAGTCTTGCCGACAAGTTTGCTATATCTACTATCTTTAGGGTTGACTGCTACAGCGGTATCACCTATCAATGTCTCTGGACGAGTAGTCGCTACTTGCAAGTAGTCATTTGTGCCAGTGATTGGATATTTGATATACCAAAGTTTGCTGTCACTATCTTCGTGCTCTACTTCGATATCACTAAGTGCTGTCATACAGTGTGGACACCAGTTAGTCATGCGGTCGCCCTTGTAGATAAGGCCATCATTGTACATTTTGACAAAAACCGTACGCACAGCCAAAGAACAATGGTCGTCCATTGTGAATGCTAGTCTGTCCCAGTCGCAAGCAAGTCCCAAAGACTTGAATTGATTTAAGATAATCTCATTGTATTTGTCATACCAGTTTTGAGCATGGTGAAGAAACTCTGCTCTGCCGATATCTTCTTTCTTAATGCCTTGTGATGCTAACTCGCTAACAATCTTTGACTCAGTGGCGATAGCCGCATGGTCAGTGCCTGGTTGGAGAAGTGTCTCATAACCACACATTTTCTTGTAACGAATGAGAGTGTCTTGCAAAGAACAGTTGAATGCGTGTCCAACGTGCAACTTCGCTGTAATATTTGGTGGTGGCATGATAATACAGAAAGGCTTTTTGGTCTTGTCTACGTGAGCCTTGAAATAGCCTTTGTCTAGCCAATTTTTATAAATATCCCGCTCAAAACTAGCGGGATTAAATGATTTATCTAACATAATAACCTCTAATTTTTATCCTAAAACTCAATAATCATCAATATAAAGCCTACCAAAATAAGCACAAGTCCCACAATCTTGACGGCAACAAGTGCACTATCGTTGTCTGGGAGTTGTTTGGTCTTTTTGCAAGCACCGACGATTCTGCGAGCCAAGATTGACAAAGCAATACCAATTACTGCCAAAACCAAAGCTATCAATACGTTTGGACGTTGTAAAAACTCCAACAATGTCACTGCTAATATTTGATACATATCTTATCTCCTTATTTGTGTTTCTTCTTTGAATATTTTTGACGTAAGAAGGTGTACAACTTATATCCTAAATCCACCACCCCTACTAAGATTGCTGATAGCATAGTTGCTTTGACCCAAAAGTTTATATCAGCCGGAATGAAGGCAAGCAACAAACCCACATAAGCGAAAAATCTAAAACTAAAGTCAAATGCAATCGCCACGTCACTTCTCGCCTTGCCAAACTGCAAAAGCTGTACTGCAAGGAATGCAAGATTGACGACTAAAATAATGATTGGATAGACAGCACTGACTCGACCAGTGGCTGCTACAAAGACACTACAAAATGTGACGACCACTGCATCGCAAATGCAAATGACCCAAAAGTCTTGCTTGTCCACTCTATTGATAAATGCTTCACTCCAAAGTCTAAATACAAAAATGCCAACAAAAAACATGAGTGGCAACCAATTTTGATGCATAATTTGACCAAAAATAATCAAAGGCAAAAATGCCAGCTGCAAAGCAAATAGTAGTCTAAAATATCTTTTTGAATTATTCATAAGCACCTAATATGCCTATATTATACCCTTTTATAGTTATTTGTCAAAGAAAAAGTCGCTTTTCACAAAAAATGCTTTTTCTTAATAAAATGCATTGTGTACTTATTATAAAAGGAGGATTATGAAATATTTACACTTATTACTCGTAGCAATCCTTGTGTTTATTTCCGGTTTTGCTGTGGCTTGTGGTAGTAGTGACAACAACACTATTCGCATAAGTGAAGTGACACGTAGTGTCTTTTATGCCCCACTATACATCGCATACAATCAAGGATATTTTGAAGACGAAGGACTGAAAATCACGTTCGACATCGCCAATGGTAGTGATGCCGTGATGACTGCTTTAGTTAGCAAAAATGCAGACGTCGGTTTACTTGGACCTGAAGCCGTTGTATATATTCACAACAGAAATGCGGACAAAATACCAAAAGTTTTTGCTCAACTTACCGCTTGTGATGGTTCATTCCTTATGAGTAGAACTGCCAATCCTGACTTTGAGTGGACTGACCTAAGGGGAAGTACAATCATTGGCGGACGTAAAGGCGGTTTGCCTGCAATGAGTCTAGAATATGCGCTCAAGCAAGCAGGACTTAAACCCGGTGCAGCTCTTGGCGAAAATGTGGACACGGTGATAGACCTAACTGTCGACTTCGCATTGACTACTGCTACTTTCCTATCTGGTACTGGCGACTATGTGACAGCTTTTGAGCCAAGTGCAAGTTCAATGGTGGCAGATAATGGTTGCCATATCTTAACTAGTGTAAGCACTGGTTCTGGAAGTATACCTTTTACCGCTTTTGCATCAATGGACGAATACCTTGACGACAACCCTGAAAAGGTAGAAAAGTTCCTAAGAGCACTCAAAAAAGGTAGAGACTTTATGCTTAGTGCTACTGATGCTCAACTTGTTAGCGCACTCAAGCCGTCATTCAATACTACAGACGATGCGATACTCGTATCTAGTGTGAGAAACTATATCACTGCTGGTGCATATGCGGATAGTTTCGTGCTAAGCGAAGCATCTTGGACCAAACTTCAAGACGTCATCGAGTCTGCTGGCGAACTCACTGCTCGTGTGCCTTATGCAAATGCTATAGACTGCAGTTATGTGACTGCTATGGGATATTAATCAAATAATAACTAGAGGATAAAATATGAATAACATTGTTTCCATATCTAATTTATGCCTCACCTATCACCGAAAAGAAGGTGAAACCGAAGCCCTACGTGACATCAGTTTCAATGTAAAAGAACGAGAGTTTGTAAGCCTAGTTGGACCTAGTGGTTGTGGTAAAAGCACTATACTATCACTAATCGCAGGACTATTGACACCATCATCTGGCACAATCTCTGTAATGGGTCAAAAGCCTTCTACTCGTTCGTGCAAGACTGGTTATATGTTTCAAAAAGACAATCTATTTGAATGGCGTGATATAGAAAGCAATGTGTTATTGGGACTAGAAATACAGCATAAAAAAACCAAGGAAAACACGGCTTATGCCAACGCACTACTAGAAAAATACGGACTGAAAGACTTCAAAAGGCACAAACCTACTCAACTATCTGGCGGAATGCGACAACGTGTGGCACTAATCCGTACCCTTGCACTCAAGCCTGATATATTGCTATTGGACGAACCATTTTCTGCTCTAGATTATACTACTCGACTCAACCTTTGTGATGACGTACACGATATAATCACAAAAGAGCGAAAAACCGCAATATTAGTCACTCATGATATAAAAGAAGCGATATCTTTTAGCGATAAGATACTCATCTTATCACCAAGACCAGCCACCATATCCAAAGTGATTGATGTGGACTTAAGTAAATACGGCTCACCTTTTAAGCGCAGAGAATCAAAAGAAGCACAGAAAATGTTTGAACAAATATGGAGCGAAATACAACATGAAAAAGACTAACTACTCTCTTGAGCATAAAAAATATCTCAAAAAACTCAAAACTCGCTCTGTGCTTATCAATCTTTCTCGTGTATTGATACTTGTTGTCTTTCTTGGATTGTGGCAGATACTGACAGATACTGGAGTGCTTGATGTATTCTTCTTCAGTTCCCCTGTCCGCATTGTGCAAGAAATCGGTGAACTCTACTCTAGTGGCGAACTCTTCTACAATATTTGGGTGACATTGAGAGAAACAATTTTAGCCTTCATTATAGCCAGCAGTATAGGGTTTGTAGTAGCAATGCTATTATGGACAAATGACTTCGTCAGGACAATGCTAGAGCCATACCTAGTTGTGCTCAATAGTCTACCTAAGATTGCTCTAGGACCTATCATTATTATTTGGATGGGCATAGGTCAAAGTGCAATTATTACTATGGGGGTTCTTGTCGTAGTGATAGTGACTACTCTCAATATACTCACCGCATTCATGTCGGTTGATGAGTCGAAAATCGCACTAATGCGGTCATTCGGTGCGAACAAAATGCAAATATTCTGGAGATTGGTGCTACCAGCTAGCAAAGCAGATATAATTAGTACACTGAAAATCAATGTCGGCTTGAGCTGGATTGGCACGATTATGGGCGAGTTCCTTGCTTGTAAAGCAGGCATTGGATACCTACTCAAATATGGTGGTCAAGTATTCAATCTAGACTTGGTAATGTCAAGCACAATAATTCTATGCTTGCTCGCCGCAGTAATGTATTTCATTGTGGCATTTATCGAAAAACGCATAAATAAAAAATACAATCTATAATCATTTTTTACGGGAGATTTTGACCATAAAATTCTCCCGTTCTTTTTTTGTGATAAAAATTATAAAAACCAGTCCTATAACTCCAATTATTGAATAAATATATC
>JBKSMV010000062.1:0-4915 GCA_046881985.1 Clostridia bacterium | reverse complement strand
ATAAAGAATAGTAGTTGGTTAAACATTGAGAGACTCCTTTTATGTTATTGTATTCGAAATGACAAAAAAATCAAGAAAAATTGACTATATTTTAACAAAACTAGACACTTATCTAGTTTGACAATAATAATGATAAAATATATTATTTAATTAGGACGATAATATTATGCAATTAAAGGTAGACAAAATACAAAACAACTCAAATATGTGTGTGGTATGTGGACTTGACAATCCGCTTAGCCTAAAAGCACATTTTTATCAAGCGGAAGGCGGAGTGCTTATCGGTGTCTGTCAACCACTTGACGTACATCAAAGTTATCCAAATCGTATGCACGGCGGTATGATATGTGCACTTTTGGACGAAACTATCGGCAGAGCGGTGCAGATTGATAAGCCTGACGATTGGGGTGTGACAAGTCACTTGTCTATGAAATACCGCAAACCAGTGCCACTCAACAAGACTATCTATTGTGTAGGCAAGATTGTGAAGGATGGCTCTAGGGCTTTTGTGGCTAAAGGATTTATAGAAGATCAAGACGGAGTTTTGCTAGCAGAGTGCGAAGCGACCTATTTCAAAGCACCAGTCACTGTGATTGCTCAAGGTGGGCTTGACCATACAGAGTGGTTTTTGGACGAAAATGCTGAAAAGTATGACAGCATAGATATAAAGAATATGGATTTTTTCGATAGAGAAAATTAGTGGGAGATAAAATGAAAGAAGATATTTTTAGTACAGACAAATATTTGTCACTAGTTAATGAATATTGGAATGCTGCAAACTATTTGACTGTGGCACAGCTGTATTTGATGCGAAATGCATTGCTCGAAGACAAGTTAACCCTTGCGGACGTCAAGCCTAGACTTGTAGGACATTGGGGCACTTGCCCTGGACAAAACTTTGTCTATGCTCACTGCAATCGTGTCATCAATAAGTACAAACTCGATATGATGCTTCTCTCTGGACCAGGTCATGGTGGCAACTTTTTTGTGTCCAACTCTTATCTAGAAGGGGCATATAGTGAAGTCTATCCAAAAGTAAGTCAAGACAAGCAAGGCTTGGATCTACTTTGCAAGCAATTCTCTTTCCCTAAAGGCATATCTAGTCACGTAGCACCAGAGACACCTGGCAGTATCAACGAAGGCGGTGAGTTGGGGTATTCTTTGGCTCATGCATTCGGTGCAGTTTTAGACAATCCTAGCCTTATTGCCACGGTAATTGTGGGCGACGGCGAAGCAGAAACAGGACCTTTGGCTACCAGTTGGCATGGTAATAAGTTTATCAATCCCAAGACAGACGGCGCAGTTTTGCCTATTTTGCACCTAAACGGCTACAAAATCAGCAATCCTACAGTATTGTCACGTATAGATAAGAAAGAACTCGAGAGCCTAATGGTAGGCTATGGCTACAAGCCATACTTTGTAGAAGGCGACGACCCTAAAAAAATGCATAAGGCTATGGCAAAAGCTATGGACGTCTGCATAGAAACTATCAAAAATATTCAAGCCAATGCTCGCAAGAACAAGACTTTCACTCGTGCCGTATGGCCAATGATTGTGCTACGTACACCTAAGGGCTGGACTGGACCAAAAGTTGTGGACGGCAAGCAGGTAGAAGGGTGCTTTAGAGCACACCAAGTGCCACTTGTTGTGAATGATGAGAAGACATTATCTCAACTAGAAGACTGGTTAAGAAGTTATCACCCAGAGAAATTGTTTGTCAACTACAAACTACGCAAAGATATTGCAGATATATTACCTAGGGGCAAAGCTAGAATTAGTGCCAATCCGCACACAAATGGTGGAGTATTGCTCAAACCGCTCAAGACTCCAAATGTCAAAGACTATGAAGTCAAGGTGACACGTCCCGGCAAGACTATGACACAAGATATGCTAGAACTAGGTGGATACATTAGAGATGTATTCAAACTCAACTCCAAGAATGCCAACTACCGCATATTTAGTCCAGACGAAGCCATGAGTAATAGATTGTACAAGGTTTTTGAGACGGAAAATAGGTCATTCAACCTTAATATTTTGCCTAACGACGAAGGCTTGGCTCACAATGGTAGGATTATGGACTCATACTTAAGCGAACACTTATGCGAAGGTATGCTAGAAGGCTATATTCTCACAGGACGTCATGGTATGTTCGATAGTTATGAAGCATTTATTAGAGTGGTGGACAGCATGGTTGGTCAGCACGCAAAATGGTTGCATACTGTCAACAAACTACCTTGGAGAGCAGATATCAGTTCGCTCAACCTAATACTGACTAGCAACGTTTGGCAACAAGACCACAACGGCTATACACACCAAGACCCAGGATTTTTGGGCGCATTGAATGATAAGACGGCGGACGTGACTAGAATGTACTTGCCACCAGACGCCAACACCCTTATCGCCACTTTTGATAAGTGCACCAACTCTAAAAATGTAATCAATGCAATCGTCGCATCAAAGCACCCATCACCACAATGGCTCAACATGAAGCAAGCCGTAGAACATTGTGACAAGGGGCTAGGTGTTTGGAAGTTTGCAAGCCTAAATGACTACAACAATCCAGACGTAGTGATAGCTTGTTGCGGAAGCACTCCAACTATGGAAGCGGTGGCTTGTGTCAGCCTTATCAAAGAATATTTACCGAAGTTGAATGTTAGATTTGTCAACGTGGTTGACCTGATGCGTATGCATTCTGCTGACAGACACCCATACGGTATGACTGACGAAGAATATGACGAGATATTTACCAAAGATAAGCCAATCATATTCAACTTCCACGGCTACCCAACACTCATTCGTGACATTACCTATGCTCGCCACAACAAAAATATGTACATTGGCGGATATATTGAAAATGGAGCAATCACTACACCATACGATATGCGAGTGCTCAATAGCATAGATAGGTGGCACTTGCTCACAGAAGTAGTCAATAGAATCAAACTACCAAAAGCCAAAAAAGACTCAATCATCAAGGCAATGCAAGATAAACTGGCTCAACACACAGAGTATATAGCAGAGACTGGCATTGACTTGCCAGAAATCTTGAATTGGCAATGGAAATAGATTTGTAATAATATATTAGCAAGGAGAGATTATGGATTTAGTAGTAATGGCTGCCGGCATGGGCAGTAGATTTGGCGGACTGAAACAGATTCAACCAATAGATGATGACAACAATTTTATCTTGGATTATTCCATTTATGATGCGATAAGGGCGGGCTTTGATAGAGTGATTTTCATTATCAAGGAAGAAAATTATGATATATTCACTTCTACCATCGGCAATAGACTTGGCGGAAAAATAAAAGTAGAATATGCATTTCAAAGATTGGAAGACGTGCCCGCAGGCACAACAATACCGGAAAGCCGAGTAAAACCATGGGGCACTGCTCATGCAATCTATGCGACTAAAGATATTGTGTCTGACCGCTTTGCTATAATAAATGCGGACGACTTTTATGGCTATGAGTCATTTAAGATAGTTGCAGATTTTCTCAAAAATTGTAATGATGACGAGTTTGTATGCGCTGGATTTTATGTAAAAAACACTTTAAGTAGTCGTGGTGCGGTAAAGAGAGGTCTAATCTCTGCCAAAGACGGACTTATTCAAGGCATGGTTGAGAGCGAAGTCGAATATAGAGAAGACAAAATGTTCGCAACACCATTAGGCAAAGATGAGTGGAGAGAAATCCCTAATAACTCTTTGGCATCTATGAATATGTTTGGTTTTACAAAAAAACTAATGACTAAACTCGAAACAGAGAGCCAAAACTTCTTCGCAAAGTCAGATTTATCCAAGAGTGAGTTTTTGATACCATACGTTATAGACCAAATGATTAAGGAAAAAGAAGCCAAAGTTTATCTAAGAGAGACGACTTCCAAATGGTATGGCATAACATATAAGGAAGACTTGCAAGAATTGAAGACCGCAATATCTCAAATGATTGCAGACGGCAAATATCCTGTGCATCTATATCAATAATGTTTATTTTGAAAAAGACACCTTATATTGTAAGGTGTTTTTTAATAAAGATATTAAAGGAAACCACATTGATTGACACAAAGACAGCAAAGTGTTATGATATCCACACAAGGAAGAGTATCGAAGTGGTCATAACGGGGCGCACTCGAAATGCGTTAGCGGGGCAACTCGCACGTGGGTTCGAATCCCACCTCTTCCGCCAATGAAATAAAAAAACACCAAGTAGGTGTTTTTTTATTGTAGCATTTGCCTAAAGAGTGCGGATTGTGGTATACTTGGGGTAGATGAATGTACAAGTAGAAAAAGCAAAGACGACAAAGCCTATTTTAGAAAAAATTATTGAGATAGATAAGACATTCTATACCAACTTTGACTATACAGATGTGAGTTGGTATTTTAGGCGATATACTGACGAGAATGATGTCTATTTACTCAAGGTAGATGATGAGATAGTTGGCTACTTTTTGTTTTGTAATATAAGTGAAAAGTTGTATCAAGATATTCGCAGTCTAAAGTATGAAGAAGATTATAGTTTTCCATTGAGCGAAGTGAATGTAAAATCGAAGTATGAATATATGTCTTCTATACTTGTTAAACGAGAGTATAGACAGCATTCTTTGACACTCATTCGAGAGTTGAAAAAGCAAATGGATGCACGTGGCAATGTCGCCATAATCGCTGTGTCAAGAATTGGTAATCTTATGGCGAAAAGGGTTGCCAAGTTTGTAGGCTGGGCAAACCAAGACAAATGCATAGGTGTATATATAAAAGAAAAGAAATAATTTTGTATTTCTTTTTTTATTGAAATAATATTTTTCAAGCAAATAAAAAAAATAATAAAATAATAAAACAGTATTGAAAATAATATGAAAAATCATGTTTTTTCATGAAAAAATATACTATATTAATAATTTTTCATAAAAATAATAA
>JBKSMV010000061.1:0-20529 GCA_046881985.1 Clostridia bacterium | reverse complement strand
TAAATATAAAATAAAATCTCAATTTTACTAGAAAAAATATTGAAAATATAAGAAAAATAGCATTATTTTGCTATTTTTTTATTATTTTTTATATGTTTTTATAATTTATTTACAATTTTTAATTTGATTAAAATATTAATAATTTTATCTACAATTTTTGCAAGACTTTTTTGCATAATTTTTTGTTGTCTACACAAGGTATTTTTAACAAGTATAAAAACATATGGAGTGGTAAAAATTATGAAGTATAGTGTAGATAAGTTAAAGCAAAAATACACTGAAAAGTGCACCCCTAAACACACCACTAATGACAAGCAAAAGCACATCGACATAGAGAGCAATATTAGTGCAAATGCATACACTGATAATGAGTACATTGTGCTCATGAAAGAGCTGGACAATTTGTACTCTGCAGTCGATAGTTTATCTTTGACAGAAAAGTTTATTAGTGGAGAATGAATGACGGTAAAACGTGGCGACATCTTTTATGCGGACCTTAGTCCTGTTGTCGGCAGTGAGCAAGGTGGCTTACGCCCCGTTTTGATTGTGCAAAATGATGTCGGCAACAAATACAGCCCCACCATAATAATCGCCGCAATCACCAGTCAAATCACTAAGGCAAAATTGCCTACTCATATAGAGTTGAGTGCTAGTCAGTTTGGGCTCAAGAAAGATAGTGTTGTTCTGCTAGAACAAATACGCACACTAGACAAACTAAGACTGCAATCTTTTGTCACTCATCTACCTGATAGTTTTATGGACAAAATTGACACTGCCCTATTAATTAGTTTGGGGCTATAAAAAAGGAACATCGTGTTCCTTTTTTACTATAGAAAAAAATACGAAGGGAAAATCCTTCGTATTTTGATAATAAACTATCTCTTGCTGAATTGTGGAGCTTTACGAGCTTTCTTCAAGCCGTACTTCTTACGTTCCTTGATACGAGCGTCACGAGTTACGAAACCAGCCTTCTTGAGTTCTGTTCTCAAAGTTGGGTTGTACAACATAAGAGCACGAGTGATACCATGACGCAATGCGCCTGCTTGACCAGTGAATCCACCGCCAACGATGTTAGCAACAACGTCAACTGACTTGTCAGTCTCAGTCAATACTAGTGGTTGACGAGCAACGATTCTAAGTGTGGCAAGTGGTAGGTATTCTTCAATGTCTCTACCATTGATAGTGATTTTACCAGTACCAACAGTCAAACGTACACGTGCGATTGAACGCTTACGCTTACCAGTAGCTGCGAAAACTTGTTCCTTAGCAGCAGTTTTCTTAGTAGCTCTCTTAGCAGGAGCCTTCTTAGCAGTAGCAGTTGCTGTTTCTTCAGTATTAACTGCAGTCTTACGAGTGCGAGTCTTCTTAACTGGAGCAACTTCTTCGGCGATAGTCTCTACAACATTCTTTTCGTCTGCCATATTATTTATCTCCCTTCAATGTCCATACTTCTGGTTTTTGTGCTTGTTGTTCGTGTTCTGCCCCCTTGTAAATCAAGCAGTGAGTCAACATTTTGCGTCCCAAAGCATTCTTTGGAAGCATTCCTTTAACGGCTCTCTTCATAGCAACGTCTGACTTTTCAGCCATCATTGTCTTGTATGGAGTGAGTTTAAGTCCGCCAGCATATCCTGAATATGTCTTATAATGTTTTTGTGTCAATTTGTCGCCTGTCAAAACAGCCTTGTCGCTATTGATGATGATGACATTGTCACCGCAATCCACGTTTGGAGTGAATGTAGGTTTGTGCTTACCACGAAGGATAGCTGCAGCTTCGCTAGCTACTCTGCCTAGCACTTTGCCATTAGCATCAATGATGTACCATTTCTTTTCAACAGTAGACTTATTTACTGAAATAGTATTCATAATTTTCTCCTAAAAAACTTTGAACCTAAATCCGCCTTTAAGCGTGTGGATACCTAAACGAAGATTATCAATTCGTTGGTTATTTTACTATAAACTGTGCCGTGTGTCAAGCGGTTTTGACAAAATTGTGCATGAAAAATGGAAATTGTTTGCAAAACGGCAATTAATCATAATTTACGCTTTTCAAATACAAGGCATAAGGTGGTTGTACCACATTTTTAGGCAGATTTCCGCCATCTAGAGCAGATTTTAGAGTGTCTAGGTCAAGTTTTCCCTGTCCTACTCTTATCACACTACCCACCATGTAGCGCACCATTTTATACAAGAATCCATTTCCTTCCACTTCAAAAGTGTATAATCCAGTGTTTTTGTCAAACTCAATAGTGCAATCAAATATCTCACGTATACTGGTTTTTGCTGTGCTACCTGTCGAAGAAAATGCCTTAAAATCATGCTCGCCCATAAATAACTTACAAGCGGATTGCATTTTTTCTAAGTCGACAGCATTCATGAGTCGCAATGCCCTACCGCAAAGAAGCGGATTTTCGTACTCAGCGACATAAAAAAGATACATATATCTCTTGTGCTTGGCGCTATATCTAGCATGAATATCTCCGCCATCAATCACTTTCACCACTTTTACATCTTCAGGAAGTAGTGAGTTGAGCGAATAACCTAGCTTGTCAAAATCCATTACCTTATCGCTATCAAAATGAGCCATTTGTCCCAAGGCATGCACACCAGCATCAGTCCTACCGCTAGCAAAACTGACAATTTCTTCACCAAAAACAATCTTGAGTGCGGACTCAAGTTCACTTTGTACTGTACGTTTATTGGGCTGACGTTGATAACCGCTAAAGTTAGTGCCATTGTAGGCTATTTGCATCAAATATCTCATACATTTATTATAACATAACCAAAAAAGAATGTAAATGTTGTTTGTGTTATTTGACTTTTTAAGCGGTCTTTTATACACTTAATATATAAATAAGGAAAACGAAATGAAAAGAATAACTATTGACGGCAATACAGCCGCCGCACACATTGCTTACCATTGCAACGACATATCTTTTATCTACCCTATTACTCCTAGCAGTAATATGAGTGAGAGTTGCGACCTTATGCGCTCACAAGGTGTAAAAAATGTATTTGGTATGCCTTTGTCTATTACCGAAATGCAATCCGAAGCTGGTGCTGCGGGTGCTATGCATGGTGCGCTTTCTGCTGGTCAGTTGGCTACGACATTTACCTCTAGCCAAGGGCTACTCCTAATGATACCTAATATGTACAAGATTGCAGGCGAACACTTGCCTAATGTTATTTTCGTGGCTTCACGTAGCCTAGCCACTCATGCGCTAAACATATTTTGTGACCATAGTGATATTTATGCTTGCCTAAAGACTGGGTACAATATTATCGCTTGTAATAGTGTGCAAGAAGTCAACGACTTGGCTTTGGCGACACAAATTGGTGCTATCAAGTCTAGTCTGCCATTTATTTGCTTCTTTGACGGATTCCGCACCAGCCATGAGTTGAATACTATCGACCAATTTACCGCTGAAGAAATCAAATCTGTATTACCTATGAAAGAAATTGAATCTTTCCGTAGCCGTGGGCTCACCCCTAGCGCACCAATCTGCAAAGGTACTGCTCAAAATCCAGACGTATTTTTCCAAAACAGAATGGCAAGCAAACCAGACTATGACAAAGTGATTGAAAATGTAAACTATGCTTTTGACAAAATCAACACTCTTACTGGCAAAAACTATCACACACTTGACTATGTAGGCGACCCAAAGGCTGAAAACGTCATAATCGCTCTTGGTTCTAGTGTAAATAGTTGTATTTCCGCACTAAAACTACGTAAAAAATGTGGCGTCGTGCAAGTTAGACTATTTGCGCCATTTGATGAAGCAAGGTTGAAAGAGATTTTACCAAAGACTGCAAAAAATATCACAATACTCGACAGAAATGCAGACTTTGTGAATGCTGACAGCCTATACAATGCAGTACTCAATGCCTGCAACAACCAAAATATCAAAGCCAAACTTTTCGCTGGTGTATATGGACTTGGTGGCAAAGAGTTCGATGTAGATATGGCTCTTGCCGTATATGATAATATGTGCAAAGGTGGCAAAGTTCGCTTTACTGTGGGCATAAATGACGATATTTCCAACACTTCTCTAGAAGTAAAACACGAATATCTGCCAGACGAGAGTCAATATTGTGTACGTGTATATGGTATAGGTAGTGACGGAAGTGTATCTGCTAGCAAGAGCCTTGGCAAAATATTATCTAAACTAACCAACAAATATTCTCAATCCTATTTTGAGTACGACAGCAAAAAGTCAGGAAGCATGACCACTAGCCATATTCGTCTTGACGACCAACCTATCACTGAAGCCTTTAACTCTAACAAAGTGGATTTCTTGATGATAAACAATAGTAGTTTCATCAACAAGTTCCCATTCGGCGAATATGTAAAAGATGGTGGCAAAATCTTGGCCAATATGAAGCCAAACTCACCTATTAGTAGTGAATTGGTTGAAAGTTTGAAAGAGAAAAATATTGAGTTTTACTCACTAGATGCCACTACTCTAGCTTTTGAAAGTGGATTGAATAACAAAATCAACAATATCATGTTGGCAGGATTCTTTGACCTGGTTGGCATGGAAGACGGCATAAAAGAGCTTCGCAATAGCATCAAAACCACTCTAGCGAAAAAAGGCGAAAGTGTAGTCAATGCCAACCTGTCTGCTCTAGACAAGGCGACCTTGCTTATTCATAAACTATTATACGACAACACTCATCTTGCAAAAACTAAAAAAACTATGGGCAAAACTGAGTTCTATGAGAAGATTATGCGCCCTATCGCTAGTTGTGAAGGCAACAAAATCCCTGTATCAGCATTCTCTCCAGATGGAAGCATGCCTACTGGTACTGCTGACCTAGAAAAACGTGGCATTGCCGACAAACTTCCTTGCTGGATTAGTGGCAACTGCATACAATGCAACAGGTGTGCATTTGTCTGTCCTCATTCAGCCATTAGACCAAAACTAATACCAGAAGGCACAAAGATACCAAAAGACTATCAAGTGGCAAAGGCTTTTGGGAACAATGGAAGTTTTAGCCTACAAGTCAGCCCACTTGACTGCACTGGATGTGGATTGTGCGCTCAAATATGTCCATCAAGACAAAAAGCTATCGAAATGAAAAACTATGAAGACTGCATCAACAAACACATAAAAGATTATGCAGTATTTAACAAGCAACCAATAATCAACCCTTTTGACAAACATACCGTCAAAGGCAGTCAGTTTGAGAAGAACTATTTTGAATACAGCGGTGCTTGTGCTGGTTGTGGCGAAACACCATATATCAAGCTTGTGAGCCAACTTTTCGGCGACAGAATGATAGTTGCCAATGCGACTGGTTGTAGTAGTATTTACTCCGCATCATTCCCTAGTTGTCCATACACCAAAGACAAAAATGGATTTGGTCCAGCATGGGCGAATAGTCTATTTGAAGATAATGCGGAATACGGCTTAGGCATCGCTCTAGCAAAACAAAATGCAAGACAAATGTTTATACAAAAAGCCAAAAACGACACTACTCTATCCCCTGCTGTCAAAAAGATTGTCAATAAGTTTGTCAAAAATCAAGACAATGCAGAAGTGTGCAAGAGTTGTCTACTTGCACTCAAAGACACAAAACTAAAGCTAAACGAAAAATATCTCGTTGACAATGGATTAATGCAAAAGCCTAGTATTTGGATAATCGGTGGCGATGGTTGGGCATACGATATTGGATTTGGCGGTCTTGACCATGTGCTAGCAAGTGGCGAGAATGTAAACATTCTCGTGCTAGACACCGAACTCTACTCCAACACAGGCGGACAGACCAGCAAAGCCACTCCACGTGGCAGTGTGGCGAAGTTCTCTGCAGACGGCAAACGTACAAAGAAAAAAGACCTACCAAATATCGCTCTTACATATGGCAATGTATATGTTGCAAACGTCTGTCTTGGTGCAGACCCAAATCAACTGATTCGTGCAGTCGTAGAAGCCGAAAGTTATGACGGCCCTAGCATTATATTTGCATATGCTCCATGCATCAATCATGGTATCAATATGAAAAACGCAAACAAGCACCAATTCAATGCTGTGGCGAGTGGTTATGTGACGCTATTTAGATATGACCCAAGACTCGAACAAAGTATGCAAATAGACTCTGGCGAACCGACTCTTTCAATGCATGATTATCTCATGAGTGAAAACAGATATGCAAGCCTATATCTTACCAATCCTAGTCTTGCAGAAAACTTACAAAAACAATGTGAAATTGATGCTATAGAAAGAAGAAATAATTATAAAAAATATATTAAATAATATTTCTAAAAAAATAAAATTAAATAATAAAAACTGCGTGAAAATGCAGTTTTTTATTTATTTTTCAATATTTTTACTAATATTTTATTAAAAATTGTGTATTTTTTATTGAAAATAATATAAATAAAAATATTTAATAAATATGAATATTATTTATTTTATTACACAATATAAGAGTGTAAAGCGAAAAAGATGCTTTACATCGGCGGTGTTGACCGCTTATAAAAAAGCGACCTAATGATAGTTCGCTTTTTTGTTTTTGTAGATGATTTTTGTGATAAACATTTTAGTCGTGATTGTCTTCATTTTGTTCTTGTTGCAATTCGGTAATAGGCTGTTTGAGAAGTCCTTTTTTGTCCAAAGTTTTGAGAGCGGTATTGACGATATTTTCTATAGTAAATAGTTCGTCCACATTGTCATACATTTGTTCCCCTGTTGTAAACGATTTGGAAGAAATCATTTCGCCGTCGTCTAATAAAAATCTCGACAAACTTGTTCCACCTGAACGTTCGACAACTATGCGCACAGGTACATTTGTGGCATAGATTTTTTGTTTGTAGTTTGGTTTACATTTTTCAAAGGCTTCCAAGCATGATACGCTCACTACGATAAAGTTGTAGCCGTACTTGATGAGTCGTTTGCGAGCCTTGTTGCACAGGTCTACTTCTGTGCCACTAGTATAGAATACTCCGTCCGCATTCCAAAACTCCTCTTGTATGATATGTGCACCATTGTTGATGATAGACATATCTCGATTTATCACTTTGGACTGCTCGGTAGAAACAATTATCGCAGATGGCATGGCTACTCTATTGACTCTCTCAAACCATATGCCCAACTCCACCGAGTCACATGGTCTACATACCATGATATTGGACAGCGCTCGCATATAGTCTATCTGTTCGGCTGGTTGACATAGTCTTATAGAGTCGTGTATGGAGCGGTTGTTTTCTACCAACATATATTTGATAGGCAGATTCATGATGCAGGCTCTACGCATTGACGGAAGTATGAGTTCGACATTGAGTAGTTTGCCACAATAAAATACTGGCAATCCCCTATGCAGAGCGATACCGCAAGCAATAGCCGCCGCTGTAGCATCTTTGCCATGCAGGTCTAGATATTGTGCACCCATATTGTTTCTATCTATGGGCTGAAATCTCGCATTCGCTCGCTCTACCAGTCCGTCATCATTACCTATAATGAATATACTCTTGGGGTAATTGTGCTGATAGGCACTGATAAATCTTCTAGCCACATCAAAAGTTGAATTATTTTCCCTAATATTGCTGACACAAAAGTCGTATATCACTTCGCCTTGTGATTCCATGTCATATTGATTGTTGAGTTCGGGCAGTGGATAGCCGTTTTGCTCCATAGATAGTCTATCTGCGACAAACTCTTCGCCACGTATAGTCTTGATATTGTCAAATATCGCTTGTGCTGAAGGGCTGATTTGAAACATGGATTCTACCAAGTTCCAGCGTTTTTTGAGTCTAACAATTGCATACTTGTCCATATGTTTGTTGTGACAATGAGAAAGTTCTAAAGACAAGTCTTCTTTGGTATTAAATATTATAATAGTTGGCCTTGTGCTTTCTTTGGCTCTTGCAATCGCTGTATCAATCTTGTGCATATCGTTGCCGTCTACGTTGCCAATGACTCCCCAGCCGTCCTTTTCAAAGTCGTCAACAATATTTTGAGTGGGCATATCATAGGCATTGTATAGCACAATGAGTTTGTTTAGACCAAGTTCGCCTGCCAGTTTTCTGCTCTCCCACATTATTTTGCTACCTAATATTTGGTGGTCAGCATAGCAATACGTATAATGGTCTACCATACGTGCAGAGCAGTTTTTGAGTTTGGTACGTAGCACCGACTCGGCTATTGCCATGCCAACAGCATTGGCAAAACTCATGTCTGGCATACCGCAGTCACAATCCACACCTTTTGTTTTAAGGCAGGGATATAGTGGTGTCTTGCCAGAGTGCTTGGTATAATCTCTCAGGTCTTGTGGCTCAATATAGCCAAAGCATGCCAGCAAACTATAATACACCGCCGAACAAGAACTATCACACAAAACAAATCTATCTCTATTCGCCCATTTTGGCGCTAAAAAAAGAGCTTTATAGTGTTTTGAAAACAAACTAAACAAAATATTTACACTAGACAAACTACGTTCTGTGTAATACTCCCCTGCATGAAAAATCTGGTCCAAAGTGAGAACTTTGACTTGATTGATGGCGGTTTCTAGTTCCATTCTAGCCACCTATTCTCAACAATATTTCGTCTATGAGATGTTTGTCAGTAGTATATTGAATCTCATGGTCGGCATATTGGCGCATTGAAAAAGTCAGTTCGTCATGCACAGCAAGACGATTTTCGATTTCTTGACGTCTTTCTTGCGGATACGTTGATATATTAGATAAAATATCATTTTTCGCAAAATTGACAAAAATAACGCAAAAAGACGATAAAATTTGCGCATAATCTGCATATAAATACAATTCTGTTGACAAAGTTGCAACAGTGTTGACACAATCAGTCGCTTGACGTATGCAAGAGTGTTGAATTTTGTCAAAATAATCTCTGCCTGCTAGGGCAAGATTTTTTTTGTTGACGAGTTGATAGTCAATCAATTCGTCTATATCAAGGTATATAAAAGATAACTTATCTGCTAAAAGTTGTGCGATAAGTTTTCTTTTGTCATCGAGCAATCCTACAATTAGATATCTTTTGTCCATTGTACCCACCTCATCATCAATCCGTGTTGACATATTTTAGCAAAATATTACACAATTATCAAGTGTTGTCATAATCTATTTTTGTCGCTTTTTGTCGAACTTTTACGCAAAGAATGAATAGCTAGCCATATTGCGACAATCTCGCCCACAAAGAATACTACAAAGAATACATACCAGTCTAGATTGATAGTGGTCTTGATATCGCCATAGATATAACCAAAATCATATCCGCCACCTATCACAAATGTTATATTGCCTAAATTGTCAGTAGTCAGAATATCGTCTGGCTCGCAACAGGTGTTAAGATTGGCCAAGGTAGCGCTAGTCGGGTGACCATGACCATTCTGCCCTACTGAAATGACTGCATATTCTGGAGTAATGGCTTGCACAAACTCTGCACTTGTCGAAGTGCTAGCGCCATGGTGCGCGACTTTAAGAATATCTACGTCCAAATCAGGATATGCGTCCAACAACTCTGCTTCATTATCAAAAACTGCATCACCAGTAAAGAGAAAAGTCTTGCCATAACAAGTGAGCAGAATAAATGGCGAATACTCATTGCTAGTAGTATAATTATCTTTTATCGGCGATAAAAACTCTATCTCATAATCTTGACCGCTGATTTTGACCCCTTGCGCATTGAAGTAGACATTAGAGCCTTACGACTCAAGTTGGTTGACTACAGCGATAGTGTTGGTGTAAGTGTCGCTAGCCAAAGATGAATCTACATCATAATCTGCATCTAACGGACAAGATATGTTTGGGCGGTAGATATTTTTAGCACCAAACTTGGTCAATATTCTAGCCATACCGCCTATGTGGTCAACATCACTATGTGTCATTACCACATAATCAAGTTGGCTACTGGCATGATTGATGACAACATTTTCCATTAGATAACTCTCTAACTCTTTGGCATGACTTATAGTGCCGGCATCTATCAACATGGTTTTGCCGTCTGGCAAAGATATGGCAATAGCATCGCCTTGTCCTACATTGATAAAATGCACTCTTAGGCTATCATTGTCTAGTAAGATATTGCATGAATATAAGATATTTTGCGTGGCAGAAGCAAAAACTTGAGATAGACACATAAAAACAGCCAGTAGACAAATAATGCTGGTATAGATTATGACTTTTCTACGTTTTGCTTTATCTTTTGCTTCCATCTATGCTTATTATACCATAATATATCAAAAAAAGCACTATATAAGTGCTTTTTTATTATTCTTCGTCATTATCTTCATCTCTGTCGTCAATGCCGTTTTCGTTTTCGTCAATCATGGCATCGGCTTTCAATGCTTCCAAAATGCCACGTGTCACTTCAAGGTCATGCTCTAGGTCAGAGATTTGAGTCTTCAAGAGACGATTGGTTTGTTCTAGGATTGGGTAGCGGTCTTTGCTTTGTTCTACTACACTTTCACAATCTTGAACACTTAGTCTGAGTCCGTCCAAAAGTTCGATATCATTAGCCAATTTCTCTGCACGTTCTTTGTCAATGTCAACATAGTTGTTTACACCATACAATACAACCTTTTGACGTGTGACGCTGAGTTCTTTTCTACGTAGGCGTTCTTTGTATTTGTTAAGGTTTTTACGCACTTTGAATAGTGGCTTAAACTCTTTGTCATTTACCTTCAATTCTTTACGTGCCACTCTCAAGCGGTTTTCGAGCAATTCGATTCTTGCTTCGCAATCTTCTACTGTTGTGTATAGTGGGCTAAAGTTTTCTGGCTCTTCTAGTTGAACGTTTTGAAGTTGTTGATTACGTTCTTCCGCATCTTTGAGTGCTTTTTGTAGTTCGGCAAGTTGTGTTTGAAGTTGCTTGTTTTGCTCAACAATCTCTGGATTGTCTACAACTACTTCCTTAACTACTTCTTTCACAACTTCTACTGGCTCAGCGACAATCTCTTCAACTTCTTCTATCTCTTCTTCTACAATTTCGTCTTCATCTTCTTCCATAGGAATTACTGAGTCAATCTTGTAGTTGTCGAGTTCTTTCGCATAGTCGTCAATCTTCTCGGCATTTGTCTTTTCTGTCTCATAGTGTGACAAGATTTCGTCTGCCACAGTTGATACTTCTGCAAATACTTTGTCTGAAGAAACTTCAACTTCTTCGGCTACTGGTTCTGACTTTGGTACTAGAAGTTTGCTTGAAGCACTCTTTTGTGCTAGCATCTCTTCTTCTTTCTTTGCCAAGTCGTAGTTGACAGCATTTGCTCTGTCTAGATAGTCGTCTGGCATCTCAGTCTTGACTGGTTGTGGCTCTTGCACTGCACCACCTTTTTGATTTCTATATAATGACTGCAAACGTTCCAATTCTTGTCTTTGCGCATATGAAACATCTTCAGTATGCTCAATCTCTTCCACTTTTTGCTTTTTGTTGCCTTTGAAGAAGATACCCTTCTTGCCGTCAATGATGCTAATGAGCAAATCCCCCACAAACACCATAACAAAAGCCGCAACTATAATGATTGCTATGATTGCTAGAACGTTTACAAAAGCATTCCAAAACATATACCCTACACTCCTTGTATCGTGTTATTCTCTTACATTATACTCACAATCCACAATTTTTCAATACCCTTTTTGAAAAATATTTCAATTTTTATGAAAAAGTCGCATTTTATCCACAAAAATGCGACTTTTTAAGTTTTATTTAGAATGTTTAATAAATTGTTGTAGACAACTTGTGCATAACCAAATATTGATTGACAATCAAAACTCTACTTCACCAGTGTTGTACCTTGCATATCCACATCTGGTACGTTTTTGGCAAGGCGAAGAGCTTCTTGACGTGAACAAAGGTATAACTTGCTATAATGTTCGTTCACATTCATTAGTTTCAATACTTCGTGGTGATCGTCCCACAATTGCTGGTGAGTTATACGTTCCAACGGCTTTACCATAAAAAGTTTGTAATAATCTTCTTTCTTCATGAGTAGATTCTCATTTACATCAAACACCGTTTCTTTGCCACCTAGTTCCAACTCTACCCATGAATGCAAGAACTTCATGTTTGAACTCAATACGGTTTGTACACCTGTCACACAGGTGGTGTCTGGACATGACATAGAAACATACATTGATGACTCATGGCATCTGCTCTGACGCTCCATTGTTTCCATATAAGGACAGATATCTAATAATTGTGGAAATACTTTTGAAAGTCTAAAAGCGGTTATTTTTTTATCTCTTAATGTAATAGTGATTTCATCTCTATCTCTTAAGTTGATTGATTTTATTTTTCGTGGATATGCTTTCAATAAATATTGTTTAGTTTCTTCTATTACCTTATCTTCGCAATCTTTATCTGTGACCATACCTATAAATGTAGTAAGGTCTTCTTCAAATGGATATACTTTTATTCCAGTACTTGATACAATGTCGATAACCCCTTTGAAAGAAGGTTTACCAAACCTAGCTTCTTGAAGTTTATGGTATCTCTTACTAGCACGTTTTTCTGGATTGACGAATCTCTGCTCTAGCGAAAGATATGGATTGGTATAATGTGATAACATTCTCTTAAATAATGCTAATTTACTATTCATGATTATCCCCTATGGATTTAGTATATCATGAGAAAAGGCAAATTTCAATAGGCGAAATAAAAAAACTCGCAGTTAGCGAGTTTATTGTGGTGGAGCATCATAATCTTAACTCGAATTTTATTTAACTAATTCGTCATCAAGTTTAACGACAATATGGTTTGATGTTGATATGGTAACTTCTAATTTTTTATCATTTAATAAACAAGATAATTTTATTGGAGTAAAGGATAAACCTGATTTATATTCATCTTTTATTTCGCCATTAACTTTAATATAATGATTACAGAAACCTGCATAAATCTCAATTTCATTATTATTAATTTTGACTTTTTTATATTTTAAGTTGAAGGATAAAACCCAATAAACAAATGCAATTATACCCCAAGCAATAAGAGGACAAACTACAATTATTGCCCACAAATAGCCAGAATTTATTGTAAATATAAAGAAAAAGATATTTATAATAATTGTTATGATTAAAATGCAGGACCACATTTTAATGATATTTTTTTTATCATTCATAAGTAAACTCCTAAAAAATCTTACAAAATTAACATTAAAATGTCAAATAAAAAATCGAACTCTTGATTGAATTCGAGTTAAGTTGCCAATGGTGGAGATGATGGGAGTTGCACCCATGTCCAATCATGAAGTCCCTGAATACCCTACACGTTTAGTTAGCAATCACATTCGTCACTCAAAGTCTGCTAACGACTTCTTCGCAACTATTCCCAAAAAGGTCTAATGTGCATATGGCAATCTCTGCACACTCGTTCTCCGAACTTACGACGCCGATGGCTACCCATTCGGATTGAGTAGGTCGACGAGCCTGCACTAAGCGGCAACGGCTAGTGTATTGTTGTTGTTTGCGTTTAATTTTAACGACTTTTGGTTTTTTAAGTAGCACCTACTACTACGTGCGTATTCTAGTCGACCCATAACTGTCGAAACTATTTCATCCCCATGTTTACCAAGTCACGTTGTGACTGGCGCTTGATGTCTCGCTCTTTGATAGAGTCTTTTTTGTTGTACAACTTTTTACCCCTAGCAAGAGCAATCTCAACCTTGAGATAACTCTTTGCAAAGTATGCACTAAGTGGCACAATGGTTAAAGATTTCTCTTCCACTTTTGAACGAAGCTGACCAATCTCACGTTTGTTGAGTAGTAGCACTCTGTCACGTCTGGCATCACTAGTTTTTTGATAGCCTGCATATGCATTGTCATAAGGCTTGATATATGCGTTCTTCAAAAACACTTGATTGCCACGTACCAAACAAAATGCTTCGTTGATAGACATATTGCCAGCACGTACAGACTTAATCTCATCTCCAGTCAAAACAATGCCAGCTTCAAACTTGTCTAGCAACTCATACTCAAATGTAGCTCTTTTGTTTTGACAAACAGATTTCACTTTGTACTCCTACACTTGAATTATATCACAACAAAATAAAAAAAACAATAAGTTTGCATAATTATTCAAAAATATTTAATTTAATTAAAAATAATATAAAATATATATTTATTTTTTATTTATTTATATATTTTTATTTTATAAAATTATTTCGCAATAATTTATTTATTAATAATAAAATAAAGAAAAAACAACTATTTTAAGTTGTTTTTTATCTTTTCTTTTTATTTTTTATTTTGTGATTGTCATGTGTAAATATTTTTTTTATTTTTTTTGATTTATTTTGTGGTTTATTTTTATATATATTTTCAGCATTTATTTTAGGTTTATTGTTATCACTTTTTGGACGTGGTTCAACACCTTTTATACCAAAGCTTATGTTGCGATTTTTGCAGTCAACACTGAGTAGCACTACTGACAATTTATCGCCCAATGCGTAGGTGTGGCTATTGCCACGTAGTGTAATAGTCAGGTCGTCAAAATTGTATTCGTCGTCTGGTAGGCACTCTAGGCGAACCAAACCTTCTACCGTATTGTCCAACATCACAAACACGCCAAAGTCTTGCACTCCAGTAATACGTGCTTCAAACTCTTGACCTATATAACTACGCATATAGATACACTTTTTATAGTCATCGATTTCACGTTCCACTTCGTCTGCTGTCACTTCTGTTTGGCTGGCTTGGTCACTCGCCTTGGCAACAAACTCTTCCAAGTATGGCTTGTTTTCACTAGTGAGTCTGTCTTGCAAATCTAGTTTGATGATTCTATGAATAGCCAAGTCTGGATAACGTCTAATCGGCGAAGTGAAGTGACAATAATATGTGCTGGCAATACCATAGTGACCTAGGCATTCTGGTGCATATTTTGCCTTGGATAGACTTCGCAAAAGTACATTGCTCGCCACTTCCCTACGTTCTAGGTCAGGAATAGACTCAAGTAGTTGTTGCAAGTGCATTGGCGGACAATCTTCTGGATTGATTTTTTTGGTAGAAATACCTTGTGCTTCTGCAAACTTGATAAAACGTCCTAGTTTCATAGCATCTGGCTTTTCGTGTATACGATAAACAAATGGTGCTTTTTTGATAAAATATTTATTGGCAACAACTTCATTAGCAAGTATCATAAAGCTCTCAATCAATCTATGTGCCAAGTTTCTGCTACGCTTAGTGATATTGGTCACGTCACCATTCTCGTCACACTCGATAAACGCTTCCGGCATATCTAGGTTGATTGCGCCACGATTGTGCCTTTTCTCTTCCAACTTTAGTGTCAGGTCAGCAAGGATTTTGAGTTCTGGCAAGACAGACTTTAGTTTGATAACCTGTGTTTCTTCGCCTTGTAGTGCAGCATAGACATCTTCATATATTAAGTGCTTTTTGACACGAATCACGCTCTCACAAATGTTGCTATATATAATATTGGCATTTTTGTCTAAATCTACTATCACACTTAATGTCAATCTATCTACACCTTCATTGAGTGAGCAAATGCCATTTGAGAGTTCGGTAGGCAACATTGGTAGCACTTTGTCTGGGAAATAGACACTTGTACCACGTGTAAATGCTTCTCTGTCTAGAGCACTATCTTGTTTGACATAATGACTAACATCAGCAATATGTATGCCAACTCTATAGACACCTTTTTTGATTTCTCGTACAGACATGGCATCGTCCACATCTCTGGTGTCACTGCCGTCAATGGTGAATGTGTTGAGTTTGCGAAAGTCTTCACGTCCGACGATATCTTTTTCAACTACGACAGACCTAATTCTCTTAGCTTCGTTTAGAGTCTCTTCTTCAAACTCTGTACGTACTTTGAACTGACGAATGATTGCATCTTCTTCGCCACTTTCGTCGTCATATCTACCCAAAACTTCAGTGATTTCACCGCAGATTTTACCACCCTTGCCGTCGCCATAGTCTATAATCTTGGCTACAACTCTATCGCCGTCCTGTGCGGTAGAAAAATTATGTTTTGCAATATATACACCGCTAGAAAACTTGGAATTGTCACTAAACACATAGCCGTGAGATTTTGTTCTCTCAAATCTACCTATCACTTCGTCAGTGCCACGTGCGACAATCCTAACAACACTACCTTCAGGATTGTTGTCCATAGGTCTATAGTCAATCTTGACTAGCACTATGTCGTCGTGTAATGCACCATTGAGTTTGCTAGCAGGAATGAAGATATCTTGGTCTTCTTCGTCAGTTTTACAAAAACCAAACCCCTTACTATTACCTATAATTTTACCTTTGATATATCCTTTGCTGGCAGATGAGCATATCTTATTTGAATGGTCTAAATAAAGATCGCCTTCAGCCAAAAGTTCGTCTATAATTTTGCCTACATCTGCGCCCACAAAAACCTGCAAAAGAATGCCTACGAGTTCTTTGCGACGTAGATATAATAATTGATGACTATTGATATATTGCAATATTTGTTGTTTCATATAAATATTTTACTCTTATTAAATATTTTTGGCAATTAAATAATAAATATTAAAAAAAGCACTTAATAGTGCTTTTAGATTGTGTTGCCTAGATATGACAAGAAGAATGCCAAAATGCATACCGCTATAATCACACCGCAGATGATAATCCAACGAGTAAGACGGCCTTGCTTGTTAGACCCCTTGTTGTGTGAATAATAACTCTCTCTATTGCCAGTGACCACATTACCAACGTCGTTATTGTTGTCCAACTGCATAAAAGTCAATACAATAACAGCAATTGCACATAGTGTCATAAGTACAACTAAAACTATTCTAAGTGTAGGGAAAAACCATGCACTAAAATCACTAACTGTGTCTGCAAGTAAAAAGTTAAGCATATATATCTCCTAATAAATACATTACATTATAGCACAACTATCAACTATTGACAAGCAATTCCACCTATCTTAACGATGAAATGCCTACCAAAATGCCTAGACAAAGTGCCACACCAACAATACTAGAAAACTTGTTAAACTTGGTTGTATCGCCCTTGTTGGCTTTGAGAAAGTTCTTCATAAATGTTAGACTGATGATAAACAATACGCAAACAACGAACACATAAGCATTATGGTCCATTCCGCGAATAAAATTGGTCAGGTAATGATAAATAGTGTCTAACATCTCTCTCACCTGACCCAATTATACCACCAAAATGGCAGTTGTCAATATTGATATTAAGTGTAAAGTGGCTTGCCAGTAAAGTCTGGGTTTGCCTTCATGCCCAAAAGTTTCAAAACTGTAGGTGCGACATCTTGCAATGAGCCGTCGTCCTTAATCTTGATATCTGGCATTGATTCGTCTACAATAGTGAACATGACTGGATTGGTAGTGTGTGCAGGGAATGGCTTGTTTTCAGCATCTCTCACAAACTCAATATTACCATGGTCAGCTGTAATCACTACGAAATATCCTTTGTTTGTCGCACTAACGACCAATCTTTGTAGTTGATAGTCCAAAACTTCAAGAGTTTTGATACATTTTTTCAAGTCGGCAGTATGACCGATAATGTCTGGGTTGGCATAGTTGGCAACGATTAGGTCATACTCATCTCTCTTGACACTCTTGATGATGGCATTGGTCACTTCCTTGCATCTCATTGCAGGGTTGATATTATTGCCTTTGAACTCTCTGCCTTGCACCAACTCTCTATCTTCGCCAATAAATGGCTTTTCAAGACCACCATTGAAGAAATAAGTGACATGTGCATACTTGGCAGTTTCTGCTACTTTAAGTACCTTTTTGCCGTTGTCAGTCAGATACTCTGTAAGTGTATTTTTTACCGGCTCTTCTGGGAATAATACGAAAATACGCTTAAACTCTTCACTTTCAGAGTATTTTGTCATTGACACAAGTTTGACTGTGTCTGGCATATAATTCATACAAAGTTCACAGATTTGACGCATACGGTCACTGCGGAAGTTGTAGAAAACTACCATATCGTTGGCACTTGGTTTATACTTAGTGCTAGGTAGCAAACGAACTGGGATAACAAACTCGTCACTCACACCTTGAGTATAGTTGGCTCTCAAATATTCTTCTGCATCGCCTTTGGTCACTTCTTGCTCTGGCATAAACATAGCATCAAATGCCATGCGAGTACGTTCCATATAACGTTCTCTATCCATAGCAAAATATCTACCACTAATGCTAGCAATCTTGACATTTTTGTAGCCTGCAATATGTGCTTGCAAGTCTTGCAAATATTTTAGTCCAGCATCTTTCAATGTGTCTCTGCCGTCTGTGATAAGGTGTAGATAGATTTTTGGCATATTCACTTTGACTGCATAGTCAATGAGCGAATATAGATGCTTAATCTCGGCATGAGTGCCAATATCTGACATCAAACCAACCAAGTGCAAAGCACTCTTGGTTTCTCTCACTTCAGCAAGCTGACTATTGAACTTCTTGTTTTTAGCCAAGCAGTTTTGAGATAATTCGTTAGTTATGCGAATATTCATTTGTGGCACTACTCGACCTGCACCGATATTTAGGTGGCAAGTTTCACTATTGCCCATTTGACCAGCCTTTAGTCCTACAGCTTCTCCACTTGCTTGTAGATAGGTGGTTGGACAATATCTTTTTAAATAGTCCAAAAATGGAGTATACGCAACATATGATGGATTGCGTACAGTCTTTTCGCCTTCGCCATATCCGTCTAGAATTACTAAAACACCTTTACGTTTTGTCATTTTCTAAAACTCCTTCGTTATTTTTGAAATCTTTTCTATACTTTTACTTGCTCCACCGACCAAAACTCCGTCAATGTCACATTCGCTTATGTGGGCAAAGTTTTTGTCATCGACACTTCCGCCATACAACACTTTTGGTGAATGAATGTTGTACAAACCAAGATGATATTTAATTATAGACACAACTTCATTGATTTGTTCATTGGTTGGCACTATTCCTGAGCCAATACTCCAAATAGGCTCATAGCAGAATAGTATTTTGTCCGCCTTTGTCTGGTCAATGTGATTCATCATTGTGATAATCTGTTCAGATAGTACATCAATCGTTTTGTTGGCTTGACGTTCTTCTAGCGACTCACCCATACAGAAGATGACCATAAAGTCTTTGTTGAGTGCCATTTGCACTTTTTGTGCGATTGTGGCGAAATCTTCGTGGTATATACGTCTACGTTCGCTGTGTCCAATGATAACACTATCCACACCAACGTCTTTGAGCATATCAATACTTATTTCACCTGTGAATGCCCCCTTTTCGTTCTCATTCATGTTTTGTGCAGCAATGTTTATATTAGGATATTCATTGGCTAGAAATAGATGTGTATAAGGCAGACAAACTATGAGCTCGTTGTCACTCTTGATTTGTCCTACTGCATCTAAATATTGTGTGAATGAGCATTCAGGCTTATTCATCTTTAAGTTAGCGATTATATACTTTTTCATTATTTGTCCGAAATTACCTCTAATGCTGGCAATGTTTTGCCTTCCAAAAGTTTAAGTGATACTCCACCGCCTGTAGATATGTGACCCACTTTTTTGCAAAGTCTCAATGACTTGATACTTGCTGCGCTGTCACCTCCGCCAATGATTGAGAAAGCCTTTGATTTGGCTACTGCTTTAGCGATTTTGATAGTGCCCTTGGCAAAACGTGGGAACTCATAAACACCCATTGGACCATTCCATACAATAGTCTTGGCTGTAAATATGTGTTTCTTAAATATTCTTCTAGTCTTTGGCCCTATGTCCATACCTTGATAACCTGTTGACATGAATGCACTATTGAAAGTCTTTCTGTCAGCATCTGGCTTAAACTCACTAGCACAAATATTATCTATTGGTAGGACAAGTTTAACGTCTTTTTCTTTGGCTTTGTCGATAATCTTGAGTGCCAAGTCCATCTTGGACTCGTCTACCATTGAGTCACCAACTTCTCCACCAATGGCTTTGATAAATGTATAACTCATACCACCACCAATCAAGATAGTGTCTGCCACGTCTAGTAGGTGTTCGATAAGTGGAAGTTTGTCTGCCACTTTCGCTCCGCCCAAAATGGCTACAAGCGGTCTAGCTGGTTCGTCAAGGTGGCTAAATGCTTGCAATTCTTTTTCTACAAGCATACCTACTGCGCTTGGTAATAATTTTGCCACTGCATAAGTTGATGCGTGCTTGCGGTGCATTGTACCGAATGCATCATTTACATATATGTCTGCAAAACTTGCCAATTTCTTGGCGAACTCTTGCTCACATTCTTCTTCTTGTTTGTAGAAACGAAGATTCTCCAAGAGTACAATATCTCCTGGCTCTAGGTCATCTAACAAAGGTTTAGTGTTCTCACCATAAATGTCTTCCACAAATAAAACATCGTGTTGCAACAACTTCGCCAAGTGGTCTGCGATTGGCTTTAGGGTATATTTCATATCCTTCTTGCCATCTGGTCTACCCATGTGTGAGCATATCACAATCTTGGCATTATTCTCTAACAAATATTTGATAGTAGGCAGTGCGCCTTTGATACGACTATCGTCCACAATATTGCCATCTTGGAATGGCACATTGAAATCAACTCTTACTAAAACTTGCTTGCCGTCAAAGTTATAATCTCTTA